>NC_014720.1:2450000-2750000 GCF_000166775.1 Caldicellulosiruptor kronotskyensis 2002
TTAAATAACCATGTTCAGATACAAGATTAAATACAAATGGATTAGATATAATATACAAAAATGGATGCAAATGAGATACAGTTATTATATCCTTCTTATCTATTTTAAACCATTTGACTTTATCGTCAGAAAATGGGTCAAATCTCTCACATCTTTCTTTCAATTCTTCAAAGATTCTCTTCCAAATTTTTTTGTCACCAAATTCTAATATGCAGTAGTTTTTTTCAACATCGAGATGAAAGTTTTCTTCTTTGTTCTCATCCAGGTAAGCCTTTTGAAGTTCATGTGAAGCATTTTCAACTATCTCAGAAGACTCTTCTTCTTTTTCTGTTTTTTCGGCTGATTTTTTAAGCATCTCACATTCTGTTTCTTGTTCTTTTGCCTGCATGATTTCTTTTTCAACATCCTGGCTGCAATTCTGATCTAAGCTCTTGTCATCATCTTTTGACAATGAACTTCCAATTTTTTCTTCTTTCTCTACTTCCACCTCTTTTTTCTCATCGTGATTATCCATATCTTTTTTATCTTCATTTTTCTTACTTTCACCCTTTTCAAAACTTCTCAGAATATCTTTCTCCATATCATATAAACTACTATCATCAAAGCTTCCTATCAAAATGAAATTTGGTTTTCCTTTCTTCTCCTTTGCAACAGCAAATCCGAAGAGGTCTGAAAGTTTTAAGCTGCTTTTGAACAAATTAAACCTACTTGTGGAAAGAAACTGAACAATATTCCCTTTTTGTGGCTTTGAAAGTGCAGTCAAAAACACTGGAGAATATCCATCCGATTTTTTCACAACACCCCAAAAAGTAATCTTATCCTCCGTCTCTTCCAATCCCTGGATAACAATTTCAAAGTTAACTGTGTCTACAATTGCCTGAATCTTGACATATCCAAACGGGATTTTTCCTTTCTGTTCAATCCCCTTTAAGATTACTACAAATCTTGTAAACGGCAGATTTTCTATCAAAATAAAAGACCTCCTTCACAACCTTTATATCAGTATATGAAGGAGGCCTTCTGTTAGGTGATTTATTTCTATTTTAAAAGCCTCTGTTTTAGCTTTTCATTCTCTCCAATGAGCTCTCTCGGGAGCCTGTCTCCAAACTGGCTTAAAAACTCTCTTGAATCCTCAGACTCTTTTAACCACAATTCTTTGTCTATCTCAAGAAGTTTTTCTACCGTCTGTTTGTCTATATCAAGACCATCTAAGTAAAGATCATCAACATATGGCACATAACCAATTGGAGTCTCTTTTGCCGAAACTTTTCCTTCGCACCTTTCAATTATCCATTTCAGAACCCTCAAATTTTCACCAAACCCTGGCCAGATGAACTTGCCATTTTCGTCTTGTCTAAACCAGTTTACATGGAAAATCTTTGGCGGGTTTGGAATCTTCTTGCCCATCTCAAGCCAGTGCGCAAAATAGTCTGCCATGTTATAGCCACAGAACGGAAGCATTGCCATCGGGTCGCGACGAACAACGCCAACCTTGCCCATTGCAGCAGCAGTTGTTTCAGATGCCATTGTAGCACCAACATATACACCATGCTGCCAGTCAAATGCTTCATACACAAGTGGAGCAACCTTTGCACGTCTGCCGCCAAATATTATTGCCGAAATAGGCACGCCCTTTGGATTTTCCCACTCCTTTGAAATTGATGGGCACTGGCTGGCTGGTGCTGTGAATCTTGCGTTCGGATGTGCACCCTTTTCGCCACTGTCTTTTGTCCATGGTCTTCCAAGCCAGTCAATACCTCGCTCTGGTGGCTCTCCGTCCATGCCTTCCCACCAAACTGTTCCATCTTCTTTTAAAAGAACATTTGTATATATAGTATTTCTCTTTATGGTCTCCATGGCATTTGGATTTGTCTTATAACTTGTGCCAGGTGCAACTCCAAAAAACCCTGCTTCAGGATTGATAGCCCACAATCTTCCATCTTCGCCAATTCTCATCCATGCAATGTCGTCACCAACTGTCCACACTTTATACCCAAGCTTTTTAAGAGGCTCTGGAGGAATAAGCATAGCTAAGTTTGTCTTACCACATGCGCTTGGGAACGCACCTGCAATATATGTTACCTTGCCACTCGGGTCCTCAATTCCGACAATGAGCATGTGTTCCGCAAGCCAGCCTTCTTTTCTTCCCAGATAGCTTGCAATTCTGAGCGCAAAACACTTCTTTGATAGAATGACATTTCCACCATACCCTGAGTTTACGCTCATGATAGTGTTATCCTGTGGGAAGTGGCAGATGTATCTTTTCTCTGGGTCAAGTGTTGCTTTTGAGTGAAGCCCTTTTACAAAGTCAGGAGAATTTCCAAGATGTTTTAGCGCAACGTTGCCAATCCTTGCCATGATTCTGAGATTTAAAACAACATATATGCTGTCTGTAAGCTCAATGCCCACTTTTGAATATGGTGAGCCAACAGGTCCCATCAAATATGGCACAACATACATTGTTCTTCCTTTCATGGACCCGTCAAAAAGTGAGTAGAGCATCTTATATGCTTCGTTTGGATCCATCCAGTTATTAGTTGGACCTGCCTCTTCTTTTGTTGGTGTGCAGATAAAGGTTCTGTCTTCAACCCTTGCAACATCGCTCGGATGAGTCCTGTGAAGGTAACATCCAGGAAGCTTTTCTTGGTTGAGCTCCATAAGTTCTCCTGACTCAAGAGCTTCTTTTATAAGCCTTTGTTTTTCTTCCTCTGAACCATCTATCCAGACAATCTTGTCTGGCTTTGTGATTTTTGCCATCTCATCAATCCATTCATACACTGAGGGATGTAAGTTCACCTTTACCACCTTTTCTCCACCACCTTGCAAGTTTTGTTTATGATAATTGCAATTTGTATTATATTATACCTCATTAATGTCGAAATTGTCAAAAATAAAATAGCATTTTTAAGAATAAATGAAACTTAACTACGCACTAAGTTGCATTTATTACCAGGTATTAAGAGCACCTTTTAACTTTTAAAAAATTCCTCTTTAAAGCATTGGTAAAGTCTTATATAATCATCCAATGATAAATCCTCTGCTCTTAAATTTTCATCAAGTCCAGCCATGAGGATAATCTTTTTTAGCTCATCTTTTGCAATATCAAGCTGATTTGAAAGAGCATTTAAAATTGTTTTTCGGCGGGTTGAAAAACATGCATGGACTATTTTAAAAAACTTCTTTTCATCAACATTTGGCTCTTCAACTTTGAACCTTGCTCTCAAGACAGCAGAGTCAACCTCTGGTTTGGGGTAAAAAACATTTTTGCTAACATAAAAGTAATCCTCTATTTCACAATAAAAGTTCATTGCAACTGTGAGATTTCCATACTCTTTTGTTCCTGGTTTTGCCAAAAGCCTTTGCGCAACCTCTTTTTGAACCATGATTGTAAACTTCTCTATACACTCTCTTTCTTCAAAAAGCTTGAAGAGTATCTGTGATGTGACATAATATGGAAGATTGCCAATAACATATACCTTATTACCATTTGTTAAATTTTTAACATTAAGTTCAAGAAAGTCGCTATTTACTATTTGGACGTTTGAAAGGCTCTGGCAAACATCTTTTAAGACATTCAGTATCTTTTTGTCAATTTCAACTGCAAATACTTTCTGCGCAGTTTTTGCCAAATACACTGTAAGTGTTCCAGGGCCTGCACCTATCTCAATAACTTCCTTTCCTTCTGCCTGGGAAAATAAAATGATTTTTCTTACCACATTTTC
The DNA here is from genome assembly GCF_000166775.1 of Caldicellulosiruptor kronotskyensis 2002. Taxonomy (NCBI): domain Bacteria; kingdom Bacillati; phylum Bacillota; order Caldicellulosiruptorales; family Caldicellulosiruptoraceae; genus Caldicellulosiruptor; species Caldicellulosiruptor kronotskyensis. Next base: position 2,453,723 of record NC_014720.1, read on the forward strand.
ATCAACCAAAAAATTTTGGCCAAGCTTTTTATTTGGAGAAAGTCCATACTTTTCAAGAAGATTTAAAAGATCAGTTTTTGTGATGGCTGGATTCACTCCTTTTTTAAAGTTGTTAATGACATTTAAAAATAAATGGCTCTGAGGACCTTAAGCCCTCAGAACCATACCTTTTTAATCTTTTGGTTCAGCCTTTTTCAAAACCTCTTTGACCGCCCACTTGTAAATTTTGAGCTTTACCCTGTCTGCTCCAACTTCAATTGTCAAAATATCATCCTTGATATTCACAATCTTGCCGATAATTCCGGCGTTTGTAACTATCTCATCTCCAACAATTAAAGAATTAATCATCTCTCTGAACTGTTTCTCTCTTCTTCTCTGTGGAACAATTATGAGAAGGTAAAGAACTACAAACATCAATATAAGAGGTATGAACTGCGCAAGCAGAGCAATTGCTGTTGCACCTGGCGGTGCCTGCTGCTGAGAACTTTGATTGCCTGCTGCATACGCAAAATCAAATAATAGATTCATCAAACTCATAAATTTTTTATCCCCCTGCCACCATTTGATTTTTTAAATTAAAATTATGCATAATAATATTATAACAGTTATCAAAAAATAGGCAAGAACTTTTAAAAGACTAAAAAGGAGGCTATTAAAATTGGAAAAATTTGTCGAAAACCTTAAAATTGAAAGACTTTTTTCAGGTGGTGTCATCACAAACTACTACTGTTCTTCTGCCTGTAAACACTGCCTATACAATAGCTCGCCATCATGGAAAAAAGAATACATGACAGAGGAGATGGCAGATAAATTATTTAAAACATTAAGAAAGTTTGGAGTTTACTCTGTTCATATAGGCGGTGGTGAGCCTTTTTTGAATTTTGAAGGTCTTAAAAAGGTCATCAATAGAGCAAATGAAAATAGGATTTACATTGAGTACATAGAGACAAACGCTTCGTGGGTGGAAAATGAAGATGAGGTAAAAAGAAGATTAAAAGAATTGAAAAATCTTGGAATTGAAACAATACTTGTCTCAATCAGCCCTTTTCACAATGAATATATTCCATTCAAAAAAGTGTTAAAGCTAATAAACCTTTTAAAAGAAGTTGGGATTGAAATCTTTCCTTGGGTTGAAGGGTTTTTGCCTGAGATAAAAAGATTTGATATTGAAAAAACACATCCCTTTTCAGAATACATAGATACCTTTGGAGAAAACTATGTAAAATCGCTACCTTTGCGCTATTACCTTACATTAAATGGAAGGGCAATAAAAACTTTTGAAGAGTTCTTTCCTAAAAAGAGTATTGAGGAAATACTCGAAAACTCATCTCCCTGCCATGAATTAAATAGTAAGACTCATTTTCATATGGACCTTTTTGGAAATTTTATCCCAAACCCATGTGTGGGATTCAAAATTTCCATTGACGATTTGGGAAAAGATCTTGATTGCAAAAAGTATTTCTTTGTAAATATGCTCTACACAAAAGGTATTCATGAGCTTTTCAGGTTTGCTCAAGAAAACTTCGGATATGAAGCGAAAAAAGGTTACCTTCTTAAGTGCAGCCTGTGTTTTGATATAAGAAGGTTTTTGGTATTAGAAAAAAACGTAGAGGCATTTGACTTTGGACCAAGAGAGTTTTATGAACAGTATTAAAATCTTTTCGATTTCTCTCTCAGCCACTTTATCCCTTGGCCGCTTAACAAAAAGAGTGTGAAAATTGCAGGGTAGTGATAACGAGGTTGAACTTCTAAAAATATGTGTAATACAACATAGCCAAGGAATATAAGATTTAAAAAAAGAAAAATTTCTTTATTGGCATTTTTTTTAGATGAGAGAATCCCTAAAATGATGTAAATCAAAACTGCATAGTAGTATAGCTGAGAGAACATATAGAAAATGGTTGGATGAACTTTTACAAGATTAACAAAATATGTGGTTTTGTAAACTTTAAAAGTACTCCAAAAATACCCAAAGCTATCATCGCCCCAGATAATAGCATGTTTGCGAGGGAGAATAGCAATAAAAATTTTTGTCTCTTTTCTGAGTCTCTCTAAACCTATTTTCATAGCCTCACCGTGCATCTTTTGAAAATCATAAGCATATTTTTTAACAAACAAAGAATGTTTAGGATTGTTCATACCATATGTTGTATAGTCTGTACCAATCATGAGATTAAGCCCCATTGATGTTTTCCACACAGGAATGCCTGTGAGACAAAAAATTAGATATCCTACTGTATAGAATGTAATAACGTATGAAATTATAGTTAAGATAGCACTTTTCAAGATTTTAAAATCTTTACAAAGAATTTTTAGTGCAAACAAGAAAATCATCGCAATTATGATCACAACAGCAACAGGTCTTATATGATTTGAAATTGCCACAAGGACTCCTGCAAATATGCCAAAAATGGCTTTTTTCTCTTTTATTGCCCTTAACAAAAAATACAGCCCCAGCACAAAAAACACAATAAATGGGTGTTCAGACGCCAAAACTGAATTATACATTATCTGCGATGGCCAAAAGGCATACAAAATTGCTGAATATGTGGCTGCTTCTTTGCCAAAAAGATAGTCAACAGTAAAATATATGATAAGTCCTAAAATTACTGAAAGAAACACATTGAAAAGTTTTCCTACAATTATGCTGCTTCCAAAAATCTTGAAAACAAGTGCCAAAATTAATGAATATCCAAATCTGAACCTAAAGAGTGTAAAAGTCATGTCATACCCTTTTAAAAAGCCTTGAGAAGCTTTTTGGGCATAGTAATAAAAACACAAATAGTCCGAAACCGGCTTTGTTGGCATCAAAAAAATCCATATAAGTCTTGGAGCTGCTATAACAAGAATTAACAAGAGTATAGCGAGTTTTTTGTTTGCCAGTTTTCGAAATATAAAAAGCCAAATATTAAAGATTAAAAAAGCTGACAAAAGAAGAATAACCATCACAACAAAACTTATTTTCTTATGTGTAAGAGCAACTATCCGAAACTGAAATGACAAAACAATGGCTAATCCTAAAAGCACTGCAACAATGCATCTAAAAAATGTGTCAAGTCTTCCTACTGTATTTTGCATTCACATACCCTACCCTTTCAAAATTTGTTAAATACCCAATATTTATACGATAAATAGTTTATCATCTGAGCGCAAAGAGTTGCAAGAATTTTGGCGATTAAAATTGAATTTGATAGGTAGGTTTTTGAAAGTTTTAAGACAACAATTGAAGATCCTAATGAAACAAGGTTTGTAATCACGAATTTTAACAACTTTGTAATTATTACTTTGCCGGTGGTTTTGTCTTCGAATGTCCACTTTTTGTTCATTATAAAGCTATTTATCATGCCGCTTGTGTATCCAAAAACCTGACTGAGTGAGTAACTGATACGAAAGACAGAATAAAAAAGAAAAAATACTGCAAAGTCAACTGCTGTATTTATAACCCCAACTATCGAAAATTTCACAAGCTGGACTATTTGCTTTTTGTACAAATTTATCTTTTCTACAAAATAGCTAAAATTATTCATCCCCTGCTATCTCCTCAATGAAGTATAAAGGCCTTCTTTTGACCTCTTTATAAATTTTGCCAATATACTCACCAATGAGCCCTAAGGCAACAAGCTGAAGCCCGCCTATAAACCAAATTGAAATTGTAAGCGAAGTCCAGCCTGTGACAGCTTGTCCTCTTAATTTCTGTACTATCGCATATATAAGAATTACAAAACTTAGCAAAAACATTAAAAAACCAGCTGTTGTGATATACTTTATGGGCTTTACCGAAAAAGATGTAATTCCTTCAAAAGCAAAAGAGAGCATTTTCTTGAGCGGATACTTTGTCTTTCCTGCTACTCTTTCTAATCTTTCATAGTAGACAACTGTTGATTTTAAGCCAATTAATGGAATCATACCTCTTAAGAACAAGTTTCTCTCTTCAAATTGCAAAAGATACTGGACTGCTCTTTTACTCATGAGCCTGTAATCAGCATGATTAAAAACAATCTCAACTCCAAATGCCTTCATTAGTTTATAAAAGCCCTCTGCAGTAAACCTTTTGAAAAACGTATCGGTTTTTCTGCTGCTCCTCACTCCATACACAATCTCATAGCCTTCCTTGTACTTTTGTATAAACTCATCAATGACATTGATATCGTCCTGCAAATCTGCGTCTAATGTAATTATACAATCAGCAAATTTTACAGCATAGCTCATTCCTGCCATAAGGGCGTTTTGATGCCCACAGTTTCGCGAAAGTTTGACCCCCAAAAATCTCTTATCCTCTGCAGCAGCTTTGATCAGATCCCACGTTCTATCACGGCTTCCATCGTCAACAAAGACAACTTTGCTTTTATCAGAAATTAGCTTTTTTTCAATGAGGCTTTGCAGTTTTTCACCCATCTTTTGAATTGTGAAAGGCAGCATTTCTTCTTCGTTGTAGCATGGGATTACAAAGTATATCTTGGGAAGCATTAACCTTCAACTCCTTTGAATATATTTTAAAAAATTTTTTAAACATTCTAATTTGAAATCTTTCATTCCATATGCTGCAATGGATAGTAAAAAAATAATTGCAGGATAATGATACCTTGACTGAACTTCTAACAAAAAGTAACTTAAAAAATGTATTAAAAATACCAAAACAGAAATTATTATACTATCTTTTTTCAAGCTAAATAATAAGCCAAATATAATAAAGAAAAGTATCACTAAATAAAACACTTGCACATATATAATTAAAAATTCTTTTATTAAAGTATTCCGAGACAATTTTAAATTTGCTCCCTGAGTAAAACTCCAATTAATTGAGTAAGTCTCATCACCCCAGAGAATTGCAATCTTTTCTTCTATAAGTTTTAGAAATCCCTTAGGATGTAATTTAATTCTTTCAATAGCAATTTTAAAGCTTTCCTTATGAACTTTTTTGAAATCGTAATTGTATTTACCTAAAATTAAAGCATCTTTATTATTGTACACGCCATGTGATTTCAAATTAGTACCAACCATAAAATTATAACCTATTGACCATCTCAATGGTACTCCTGTAAGAAACTTTATAACTGCATTCATAATTAGTATAGTAATTATAAAGGATACTAAAATTATAAGATATGTTTTTATCAATAAAACCATTTTTCTTCTTTTTTTAATTATAACAAATCCTGATATAAATAAGACTAATATTAACATTTGAGCAACAGGTCTTATTATTTGAGCCAATGCAATAAAAATTCCACAAAGTAAAGAAAAAATAATATTTTTAGAAGGTGTGTTATCAATAGCTTTCTATAAAAAATAAAACTGCTGTTAGGAAAAATGTTATAAATAAATTCTCTGATGCAATAACAGATGAATACATTATTTGTGCCGGCCATAAAGCATACAAAATTGATACCACATTAGCTGTATGTTTATCATACATTTTAAGTGCAAGAATATAAATTAATAATAAATTTATCATAGAAAATAAAATATTTATAAGAGAACCTTTTGTAAATGATGCACCTATTAAAAAATACACCAATCCTAATAACAGCGAAAATCCAACTCTATGAGGAAAAATCAAACATGTTTTATCAAGAGGGCTAAAAATTCCATTTGAAATATTTGTGGCATATTGATGGTAAAACAAAAAGTCAGAACAAGGCATTGGTTTTACAATAAAGTAATATAAAATCCTTAAAATTAAACCTACACAAAACAACATAAATACAAAAGTATCTTTATGTTTATTAATTATGTAAGCAATATATTTTCTTGATTTTACAATAAAGAGAATAAAAAGCCCCATTAATATAGTAAAAACATAAGTTGGGTAATTGGTTATTATTATTGTCCGCTGAAATAAGGCTATAAAAAATAAATATAAAAATATAATTATGCTACAAATATTAAGCAAAATTGATAATATTTTTTGTCAAAAATCATTATATCAACTGTTTTTTTGTTTAGCCCATTGAACATTTGAATTATGAAATTAAACTTCATCTTACCACATCCTACATTTTTAATCTTTTTAGATTTTGATTAAAACTAAACTATATTTGCTAAATCTCTATTTAACCATTAATGCTTAGTAAAGCAAAAGCATTGACAAAAATAGAGTTAGTCTATTATAAATCTGATTTCATCATTCTATTTTTGTCCTAAAATTATAGTAATTTTAAAACATCCTTGTGTCAAGAAATAAATTAAAGAATATTGTCTTTTTTACATTTATCGTTTCTATAAATTAATATTTTGAGACGTACTTACGAAAATTTGTTTCAAATAGCCAATACTTTGATTAAATTTTTGTTAAATCAAAATATTGCTTTTTTTATTTTTTTTACAATTAAATTAGAAAATTTTAGTTGGTTGAGAAAGGAGGAAATAACTATATGATATAATTCAAAAAACATTGTTTTTTACTTTATCTTAATACAATAATATACATTTTTGTTAATTTTGGAGGTATTTCCTATGAAAAAATTCTTTGTTTTCTTACTAAGTTTACTTACAATAATTACATTTACTGTAAAGGTGTATGCTGTTATACCTTCTGGTTACACTGCTGTTTCATTTTCAAACGGAGGTAATAATTTTATTTATTCTGATAACCCGGAAAGTTTTGGTGTTACCCCTAATGATCTTTTCTATCTATGGGGTGCTTCTTTAAACACTACGCCCAAAGATGTGGAGATGTACCATATTTTATACAATGGTTGGAACTCAAACAACAAACTTATGGTTGGAATTGCTATTCGTAATTCCAATAACTCACCTGTTACAATTACATTCAAAGGTAGTGGAAATGCATGGGACATCCAAAGCAATCAATCAGCTAATGCACTTGTAAAAACACCAGGTATATTGAGAGACTATTTTAATGCTTCATATACTTCTGTTACAATACCTGCATATTCAACCCAAGTTGTATATGCAATAAACACAAATTTTGTCACTGGTAACTATAAATTTGTTTTTATAAGAGCTCAATTTCAATCTTCTTTAAGCTCAAATGTTTGGATGAGATTATTCGTAGCAGGAGAAAATAAAATAAATTCAACAACATTTTTAAATGATTTATTCAACATTTCATCTCCAAATGCACCTGGTACAACAAACACTTTTACAGGAGAACTTTCGCACACCCAAAATATTACAACTCTTGATGCTAATGTGAAAACCACTTATAGATTTTGTGAATGGCCACGCCCATTATCAAATATTAACGAATATACAGGTGTTGTAACATATAAGTCCGGTGGATTGGATGTAAACGCAGGAATTTTTGGTGTGGTATATAAAATTAATATAAATAATGCAAATGGAAAAAGAATAAAAATTACACCAGATTGGAGTAATAAAGATCGACAATATGCCACTATCCTTTACAGATTAAATGGAAGTTCTTGGACAGTTGGATCTACTATTAGTTACGGACAATGCTGGTATATCTCTTTAGGAACAAACAATTCCGCAACCTTCGATTTTGTCCTACCTGGTGGTAATTATGGAAACTATGATATTTCATTTGATTAAAAAAGTACATTCTTTTTGCAGGAGGCTATATTTTGTGGCCTCCTGCAAGTCTAAATCGTTGAAATCCTAACAAAATTGTGCTAAAATATTTAAAGCGTGGAACTCAAACAAATTTATTTAACATACGGTGAAGGGAGACGTTATAAATAATGAAAAATAATAAGCAAACCATGGTTAATTTTAATTTTAGAAGGTTTTTTTTTTATGTTTTTTGTATTCAATAATCACAATTTTTGTGGTTTTTGTTTTTGAAAAAGTTTTTATTGTTGGTTATCTAGATTATGTTTTACCGACTAGAATCCCAAAAATTTTGTCGCGTGCAATTTTATTTTTATTTGTTATTACTATCAACATATTTATCATATTTCTAAACCTAAAGAAAATTATTATCGAAAAGTTCAATGAAAAACACATTATTTTTTTCCTTTTTGTTATTTCGATAACTCTCCCTTTAGTATTAGCTTTTTCAATTAAAGTCGAACCTAAATCTGATTTCTTAACATATTATCTCATAGCAAGACACTTAGTTTATGGTAAAATATTTATTCCAAATTACATAGCAACATTTCCTCACACAATCATGTTTCCTATTTTTTTATCATTTATTTTTTATATTTTTGGTCCATCAATTTTAGTAGCTCAATTAACAGGTATACTATTGTCTGCAATGTCAGTTATTTTGGTTTTTCTTATTGGAAAAGAAGCTGGGAAAAAACGATTGGGATTTATAGCTGCTCTAATGTGGTCTTTAATGCCATCAAGAATATTTTATTCTTTATTAATATGCACAGAAAACCTATTTAATATTGTAGCACTATTTACGATACTTTTGTTTTTTAGAAATCTAAGAACTTCCAAAAGTGTAAAAACTAAATATTTCAATCTGGCTCTTATTGGTATTTTGCTGGCCTGGTTAAGTAGTATCAGACCAAATGGAATTATCATTTTAATTGCACTGACATTATTTTATATCGTATTTTCCAAAGAAACTAACAATAATTTCCTTAAAAAGGATACTCATAATATACATTTTTTGAAATTTATTGCTGTTTCTATAATATTGACAAATTATCTTCTTGTATCTTTTTCTCTAAACATTATGACTGAATCAATAATTAACCAAAAGATTGCTTCAACCCGAATAGGTTGGAATTTGTATGTTGGTATGAACATATCTTCTCATGGGCAGTGGAATAAAAACGATTCAAAACTATTCGGAAAACTTATAAAAGAAATTGGCCCTGATCAAGCTCAAAAAGCATTTTTTTAACCTTGGTCTTAAACGACTTCAAACTCTTATAAAAGAGAAAAAAATAATAAGTTTTATTTTTGATAAAATAATAACAATGTGGCATGCAGACCATGAAGCATATGATTATGTTTCGGGTGCGCTATTACAAAATACAGCTGAAAAGCTAATTTTTACTAAGAACAATAAAATAATTAAACTTTTCTTTGATATATATTATTACATCATTCTATTTACTGCTCTTTTAGGATTAATTTGGGAATTAAAACTGTAGTTTTTCAAATTCAATAATTATTATAGGTTCTTTTATAATTTTAGGTACAATTTTATTACATATCCCTTTCGAAGCAGCATTAAGATATAAAAACCATGCTTTGTTATGGTTTTGTTTTATTTCAGCAAATGGAATAATTACAATTTCGGAAAAAATCGCAAAATCACATAAGTCTCATGTAAATAATTAGCAAAACTTATATCCTATCCTCTTCAATATCCTTTCTCAGCTTTTCCATGAACCTGAGCAAAAATCTTACATTGTGGATAGAAAGCAAAATTGCACCAAGGATTTCCTCAGCTTTAATCAAGTGCCTCAAATAAGCGCGGGTAAAGTTCTGGCATGTGTAGCAATCGCAGTCCTCTTCAATAGGTCTGAAGTCTTTTGCATACTGAGCGTTTTTTATAATCATCCTGCCCTCTTTTGTGAAGACTGTGCCGTTTCTTGCAGTGCGGGTTGCAAATACACAGTCAAACATGTCAACACCGCGAATGACAGATTCATATAAGCAATCTGGTGTTCCAACACCCATAAGGTATCGTGGCCTATCCTCTGGTAGGATTGGGTGCAAAACTTCTATCATCTCATACATGAGCTCTTTTGGCTCGCCGACAGAAAGCCCGCCTATCGCATAGCCGGGAAGGTCTTCTTCAATTGTGCGTTTTGCACTCTCTATCCTCAAGTCCTTGTAAGTTGAACCTTGTATTATCCCAAACAGAGCCTGATTTTCTGTGTTTTTGTGATGAGCTTTGCATCTTTTGAGCCATCTTGCTGTTCTCTCTAAAGCCCACTTTGCATACTCATGGTCACAAGGGTATGGTACACACTCATCAAATGCCATTATTATATCTGAACCAAGAATATTCTGAATCTCAATCACCTTTTCAGGTGTGAAAAAGTGCCGAGAACCATCTATGTGCGACCTGAACTCAACCCCATCTTCTGTTATAGTTCTTAGCTTGCTGAGTGAAAACACTTGAAACCCGCCACTGTCAGTTAAAATTGGTTTTTGCCAGTTCATGAAACTGTGAAGTCCACCTGCTTCTTTTATAACATCTATCCCTGGTCTTAAATAAAGATGATATGTGTTTGCCAAGATTATCTGTGTACCCATCTCGTATAGGTCTCTGTGCATAATAGCCTTGACTGTTGCCTGAGTGCCAACTGGCATGAAAACCGGTGTTTCAATCACTCCGTGTGGTGTGTAGAGTCTTCCTCGTCTTGCATTGGATTTCTTGCTCTTTTTAATTAGCTCAAACTTTATTGCCACTTTTCCCTTGCCCCTTCCTGTAAAAATACTTCGAAATATTTATAATGAAAAAACCTATGGGTTTAAAATGAGCTTTCCACTCCCGATTTTTGTAGACTTATATATTAGGTTTGAAACATACTCTTTGGTGCTTATCAAGGTATCATACATATTATATCCCTTTGCAAGGAAAGTGGCAAATGCAGTCGAAAATGCACAGCCAGTCCCGTGAATGTTATCTGTAAAGCCTTGTTTTTTTGCATGTACTCTAAAAATTCCACTTTGTGTTATCAAAACATCCTCTGCAAGCTTGCCATCAAGATGACCGCCTTTTAGGATGCATGATTTTATTCCCATTTTCTTCATTCTTTCTTGAACGCAGCTTAGAACATCTACATCAAAATTTTTAATTTCCACATCAAAAATGACTTCTGCCTCATTTTTGTTGGGTGTGATGACATCACAGGCTTTGAAAAACTCATATTTTAAAAATTCTATAAACTCACTTTTACAAAACTCAAAACCGCTTGTGGATTTCAAAACCGGGTCACACACTACGTTTTTAAGATTGTACCTTTTTAAGTTTCTCAGTACAACAACTGCTATCTCAGAACTTCCTAAAAGTCCAATCTTGACACTGTCTGGCTTTATATCTTCAACCACTTTTTGAAGCTGATACTCAAAAAAATGAGGGTCTATGGGTTTTAAGTCATAGACCCTTTGAGTATCCTGGACTGTCAAAGATGTTACTACAGATGTTGCATAACCATTCAACGCCCTCACAACTTTTACGTCAAGCAAAACGCCTGCACCACCTGATGGGTCAAACCCGGCAATTATGAGCACTTTTTTCATCTTTCTACTTTCATCTCCTTTTTAAAAAAACATACCTCAGCATTTATAAAACAGCTTCATCCCTTGAATTTTTTACAGCGCAGAGTCTTCCACACATTGAACATGTATCAGAAGAGAAACTGTTTCTGTACTCTCTTGCCTTCTCAGGGTCAACCGAAAGGCTTATCATCTTTTCCCAGTCAAGGTCTCTTCTTGCTACTGACATCTCAATATCCTTTTCAAGTGGCTTTTTAAAGCCTTTTGCTATATTTGCACTGTGCGCTGCAATTTTGAACGCAACAATCCCTTCTTTGACATCCTCTAAAGATGGAAGTCTCAAATGTTCAGCAGGTGTAACATAGCACAGAAAATCTGCTCCATTTAAAGCTGCAATGAGCGCACCCATCGCACCTGATATATGGTCGTATCCTGCTGCAATGTCTGTTGTAAGAGGACCTAAGACATAAAACGGTGCGCCGTGGCAAAGCCTCTTTTGAATTACCATGTTTGCTGCAATCTCGTTTGCTCTCATGTGCCCTGGCCCTTCTATCATCACCTGCACATCCTCTTTCCAGGCCATTTTTGTAAGCTCGCCAAGGTTTATAAGTTCTTCTATCTGCAGCGCGTCTGTTGCATCAGCCACCGCACCTGGTCTTAGGCTATCGCCAAGGCTGATTGTAACATCATGTTTTTTGCATATCTTCAAAATCTCATCAAAATGCTCATACAAAGGATTTTCTTTTTGGTTTGCCATCATCCATTTATAAAGAAGTGCTCCGCCTCTTGAGACAATCTTGAGCAAACGATCATTTTTTTCAAACCTCTCTAAAGTCCTTCTTGTAATCCCTGCATGGATTGTGAAAAAGTCAACTCCTTCTTCTGCCTGCCTTTCAATTTCTTCTATAAACTCTTTGCTGTCAACCTTTGTGATGTCATCATACCTTGATGCAACCTGGTAAACTGGAACTGTTCCTACTATAAAGTCATAGTTTTGAAGAATGTATTTTCTGAAGTTTGAAGCATCAAGCCCGCTCGATAAATCCATTACAGATTCAACATCAAATTTTTTGGCAAGTTCAAGCTTTTGGCGCTCTATATCAAAGTTTGGACATGCCTCTGACACACCAAGATTAACATTTATCTTGACATATGTCCCATCGCCAATGGCAAAATATTTGTCTCTTTTTCTATTCTTATTTGCAGGAATTACAATTTTGCCCTCTGCAACCTTTTGCAAAAACTCATCTTTATCTATCTCCTCATTTTTTATGGCAAGCTCCATCTCTCTTGTAAATATCCCCTGTTTTGCTAAGCTCATTTGAGTCATTTTCACTCAGCTCCTTTCAAAACTTTTCAAAATCTTAAAAAGGCTTTCTATTTTTTGGTGAATATCATCTGCACCCACAATCTCTGTAACAGCACAGATACACCTCGCACCACTTGCTAAGACCTCTTTTAAATTGTGCTCTTTAATCCCACCTATTGCAACAAAAGGTAAAGGAGAGTTTTCAGCTGCCCATTTTACCATTTCAAGCCCAATTGGTGGATGTGGATTGTCTTTTGTAAAGCTTGTAAAGACCGGTCCCAAACCCACATAGTCAGCACCATCTTCCTTTGCTTTCAAAACTTGATCCTCTGTGTGTGTGGTAACACCAATTATAAATTTGTCACCCAAGAGTTTTCTCACCTCATCTGCTGGTAAGTCTTCTTGCCCCAAATGAACACCGTCTGCACCTACCATCTGGCAAAGGTCTGCATGGTCGTTGACAATTAAGAGTGCCTCATAATCTTCTGTGAGCTTTCTTATCTCAAGACATTCTTTGTACTTTTCTTTTAAAGATTTGTATTTTTCCCTGTACTGAATGATTTTTATGCCGCTGTCAAGCATAGCTTTTACAATTTCAATATTAGACCTTCCATTTGAAAATTTCTCTGCTGTCATCCCATAGATGGTATATGTTGAAAACAGTCTTAATTTTTCTTCTTTAGTCAAACTCAAGCTCGCTCACCATCCTCAAAACCTCATCAGCCTGCATTGCAGCAACTGCAACCACTTTTGGAGCAAGAGGTTTTTTCTCTTGTATTGATGTTACAAAGTCACCTATAATCGAAAAGTTCTTGCCACGCTTGATTTTAATGTTTTCACAGTCGCCAAACCCTGCAATTCCTGATGCCAACACTACTTTTTTCCCATGCTGGTGTGCTTTTCTGAAAATCAAAACCTTGGTAAGTTCATTGTCAACAGCTTCAACAATGATGTCATGTTCCAAAATCAAGCCATCTATGTTCGACTCATCAACCTTCATGTTCACAGCCTTTACACTTACATAAGGATTTATTTTTGAAAGAATGTCTTTGAGTGCAGAGGTTTTATCCTCACCTGCTTGATAAAAGAAATAATTTTGCCTGTTGAGGTTTGAAATGTCCACTTTGTCAAAATCGACTATTGTGAGATTTTTGACACCGCATCTAACCAGCAACACTGCAATGTTAGAACCAAGGCCGCCACAGCCAATAATAAGGATTTTGACCTTTGAGAGTTTTTCAAGCATTTTTTCATCAAAATAGTTTCTTAGCATAAGGTCAAATAAGCTCATAAACTGTTTACACCCCTTACCCAGTTAGTAAACTCGGGTCTCAGTCCCTTTTTTATTATACTCTCTACAACCTCAGCAACAGTTCTTCTATCTTCAACCTCAAACTGGGCATCTTTTTCTTCTTCCTGTGGTACATATCCGCCGACAGTTGTTTTAGAACCTGCCGACATCTTTGTTATGCACACATCAATGAGTGCATCACGAAGGCGCGCATCTTCCCGTGTGGATATCACAATCCCAACTCTTGGAAGATAGATCCTTGCAACAATCAAAAATTTTATAAATTCCTTGTCAGAAACAGAAAACATTGGAACAAAATCTATGCCTGCGGATCTTACGCGCGGGAATGAAACTGAAATTTCTGCTTTGGGAAATCTGTCAAGAAGATACTCAGCATGAAGCAAAGTACAAAGTACATCTTTTTGGGGATGAGACAGCCCCAAAAGCGGTCCCACGCACGCTTCATGAAACCCAGCAGATAGGGCTCTTTCAACAGCAGTGAGCCTGAACTCAAAATCCTTCTTTGGTCCAAAAGGATGTAGCTTCTCATAATCTTCTTTTTGATAAGTCTCCTGATATATGGTTATCCCCACAACACCAGCGTTTGCAAGACTTCTATACTCTTCTTCAAAAAGAGGATAAACCTCAACCGAAACCTCTGACATATAATTTGCAGCTATTTTGCAGGCCTGTTTAATATAGTCAACCGGAGAGTGTATTCTATCCTCTCCTGTGAGGATTATAACAGAGTCGATACCCTCTTCTTTCATGGCTCTGAGTTCATTTTCAATTTCATCAAGCTCAAGTTTTTCTCTTTTATAATTTTTCCTGCAAGAAAATCCACAGTAAACACATCCGTTTTGACAGTAGTTTGAGATATATAGCGGTGCATACAAGAGAATGACCTTGCCAAAGTTTTCTCTTGTAAGCTTTTTGGCTTTGCTTGCCATGAGAAGTATTGAGTTTTTATCTTCTACATTCAAGAGTTTTGCCACATCTTCAATATTTACAACTTCTTTTTCTAAAATTTCACATACCTCATCATAAGTAGGAACATAATCTTTAAATTTTTCCCAAACCTTTTGAGCTTTTCTTATAAACTCTGTCATTTTTACTTAGCACCTTCTTTTTTGTTTTAAATATTCGAAATATATATTTTAGCCTGTTATAAAATCTTCCAAAGGTGACGATGCCTGAGCATACTCATATTCTTTCAAAAGTCCAACCTCAAAAGCAAGCCTTCCTGCCTCAACAGCTTTAGAAAATGCTATTGCCATTTTCACAGGGTCTGAAGATGTTGCAATTGCTGTGTTGATAAGCACAGCATCTGCTCCCATCTCCATAGCCTTTGCTGCATGAGATGGCCTTCCTATCCCTGCATCAATTATCACAGGGATTTTTATCTCGTTTATAATTGGTTTTAAAAGCACTTCACATCCTATACCTTTGTTTGTCCCAATTGGTGAGCCGAGCGGCATGACAGCTTCAACACCAATTAGCTCAAGCTCCTTTGCAAGGTTGAGGTCTGGGTATATATAAGGGAAGACCTTGAACCCTTCTTTTACCAGAATCTCGCAGGCTTTCAAAGTCTCAATACTGTCTGGGAAAAGATATTTTGTGTCTTTTTCAATCTCAACCTTTACCCAGTTGGAATTTGTAAGTTCTCTTCCTATCATTGCAATCTTTACAGCCTCTTTATGGTCCTGCGCACCTGAAGTGTTTACCATAATTACTGCATCTTTGGGGATATATTCTAACACGTTTTTGGTATGCTTGGTGTTAGGACCAATCCGTCTGACAGCTACTGCAAAAACTTCTACTCCTGCCTCATAATACATTTTTTCAATAACTGAGTAGTCAGGAAGCTTTCCTGTTCCAACAAAAAGTCTTGATTTGAGGGTCTTGCCACCTATCTCGAACATATCAATCGTCTCCTTTCTGCGTATAGTTTTTAAACTTGCAAAACTTGAAGCACTTAACCACCGCCTACAAAGCTGACAATTTCAACATAATCTCCGTCTTTGAGCAAGAAGTTTTCCCACATCTCCTTTTTCACAATTTCGCCATTGACCAAAACTGCACAGACTTGAGGATTTAAATTAAGACTTAACAAAAGCTCAAGTACATTTCCACAAAACTCCATCTCTTTGTCATTTATTCTTATCAAGCTATCCACCTCCATTAAAACAAGAAGCTGCCTTTGCCGGCAGCTTCTTGAGCTTTTTGTGTAAATTTTGGTCAGTGTTTTCATAAAACAAAAAGCCTTTAATGCCGGACTATTTTGCATTAAAGGCTTTTATTTTTTGTACATTTCTTCCCTTCGCCGGCATTACCCGGATCAGGTTCAAAGGGTCAAGGCACGGGGTTTTTATGTTTTATTGAGTGCCTACTCTCAGCCGAGCTTTGCCCCGCTCAGCTCCCCCTTAAAACCACTTTATTTAATTTTTCATTTTTTAGTATAGCACTTTGGAAAAAGCTTTGCAAGAAAATTAAACTCAACAAAAAACTTTAAGTTATAAGAACCATAGTTTGTTCTTACTTTAATCTTTTTATTTCTTCAGGTGTAAGACCCGTATACTTTGAAATAAGCTCTATAGGCTGATTATCTTTTAGCATCTGTTTTGCAATTAATTTCATTGCGCGTTTCATACCTTGCTTCATACCTTGCTTCATACCTTGCTTCATGCCTTGCTTCATGCCTTGCTTCATTGCCTCTTTAGCAATTTTTTTCTTTTCTCTTTCAATTCCTTGCTTTATCTTTTCAGCTGTGCTTGAAAACATCTCATCCACCTCCAATCCTGATTTTTTAAACATCTCTTCAGCTTCTTCTTCACTAACACCATAAGACCTTAAAATAACCTCATACAACCAATCAGCTAATTCTTCTCTCTGTTCCCAGTTAAGATGTATTTTCCCTCTTAAATTCAATATCCTATTTAGTACCCTTTCAGAATTATTAGATACTTGGTCAATGTACATTGCTATTGCTAATACGTTTGACGCACTAATTAACTTCTCCTCAGGTATACTTTTGATATCTAAGAATATTATCTTGAAATTTTGTGCGTACTCTGGAAAATCTTCTGCAAATAGGATAATTTCGCTATACTGTTCATTAGGTTTCCAATGACTTATACCATTATACAGCACAATTGGCACAACTACTGGTATTTCACCATTTACTTTGTTCTTGAGCTGAATGAGATGCATATATTCATATAATCTGTGTAAAATTTTCTTGTCCTCTCTACTTTGAAATTCAATGGTCAAACAAAAGAAAGAATCTTTATATTTTATCTTATACACTATGTCTGAGCTTTTCTTTTGCCACTTTTTATTTATCGACTCAGTTGCAATAATCTCTACATCACTTTTTTCTAATCTCTTAAATCTTTCTTCATTTAAAACATTCTGTAAAAACCAAATTAGATTCTCTTTATTAGAAAACAATTTTTTGTATCCTTCATCATACTTTTTATAAGTCTTCATACTTTTCTCCTTTTTGCAAAATCATATTTATTGCAAAAATCAGGCTAATTTTTATTATACCTCATTTCAATTATCGATAACAATAAGCTTTTTCAAATTCCAAATCTATCTAAATTGTAATATTAAATACAACATTTTTTAAAAGAAACTGAAAATTATCAATTGATTAAGGCTTCAATACTTTCTTTTATCGTTGCATTTAATTTTACAACAAACAATAAAGTTTTTTAAGTTGTTCTGGACCTTAGTTAATCTTTTCCCGCGCTATTTTTTCAATCTCTTCAGTACTTAGGTTGGTCGCCTTGGTCATGACATCGTATGAAATTCCTAACTGAATCATTCTTTTTGCTGTCTCTATCCACTCTTGCTGGATACCTTGTTGAATACCTTGTTGGACGCCTGCCAAAAATTCTTTTGTTTTTGTCTCATTCAAAAGCCTTGCCACATTTGACACAAACTCATCCATCAGCTCCACCCCCTTTTGCTTTACTCTCTCAACAATCTTGTCATATTCTTTCTTTTGTTTCTCACCTAATCTTGGTCTTATAACATGCTGAAACCATAGCAAAAACCTCTCAATATTGTTAAAACTTAGCTTCTTTAAGCTTTGATCAATTTCTTGTAATCTGCGAAATAATTCATTACTGTCTTTCCTCAGCCGTTCCAAGTAGAAAATTATTGGTGTTAAAACATCTTCCTCTTCCAAATAACTCTTAATGTCAACTTGAGCGATATCTACAACCTTGTACTTGAAAATATCAAATGCTCCAATTATATCGGTAGACACTTCCCACCTTCTATCAAGCCCATTATAAACAACAATAGGAATAATAGCCGGCAGTTTTTCAACACCATTTCGTATTTCCTCTGCCCATATAGAAATCATATATCGTAATAATCTTTCAGGCATATCTTTTGATACTGTTGATTGGTTTTCTATCAATATATAAAAATATACATCTTGGTCTTTCAACTTTGCTTTTGCAACAACATCTGCTTCTACTTGCGAAAATTCCTTTGTAATGTAATTTGTCTTTTTTATTTCAATTGAGCTTTCACGTATTTCGTTCGCCCAACTATAAGTTTATGATTTTGCTCAACAAAAGATAAATATCCTTAGGATTTTCAAAAAGAAGTTTAAAAGTAGAATCATACTCTTTTGCAGGAAGTTTTTCCTTGTTTTCATTGTCCATTTAACTAATTCTCCTTAGAAATCAAATTTTAAAGAAGAGTTAGAATAATCTCTATAGTATTATTATTATACCACATCTTAACGTAAGCGTGGATCAGACAAAATCAAATCAAAACCAAAGTTACGACTACCGCTGCAACCAAAATACCAATTATTAAAAACCCTATGAACTTGCCAAGCGGCTTTGCGTAGTTTAAATCCCAGCCAAATACCCAACCCACCTTATTCATCCATCTTCCCTTCCCCCAAAACTATCAAAAATAGTTTCAATCAACCTTATTAATTCATTCTTATTCATACCCTTGCAAATGGCTTTTGCAACAATTGGAGTAACTTCTTCTATTATCTCATTTAAAAACTCCTTATTATAACCTTTTCTCACAGCAATATAAGCTCCATGCTTTTTGTTAATAGCAATAAGTCCCATATCCTTTAACTCATTATATGCCTTTGCCACTGTGTGCATGTTGACGCCAATTTCGCTTGCAAGGTCTCTGATAGAAGGAAGGCTATCGCCATTTTGAAGTTCTCCTCTTGCTACTGACTCTATTATTTGGTTCTTTATTTGCTCATAAATTGGTATGTCAGAGGTAAAGTCAATTTTTATAAACATCTCGCTTTCAGCCCTTTTAGCTTTCTTGTATTCTATGAATATCTTTCCACTTTATGATATAAATTAGGCTCAACACAGCCCAAAGCAAAACTACAAACTCAATAGCAAATATATTAACTTTCAATAATGACATGTATGCAACCGGCGTATCAATGATTGTATGAAGCAATATCGCCAGCACGAGATAATAAAGCTTTCCTTTCTTAACAGCCACCAGAACCAAAAGTGAAAGAGCAATCTGAACTGCCATTGTGAAAACTCTTTCAAAACCAGCAAGAAGAAATGCTGAAGCTGGCGTATTTATCAGTGCATTTTTTATAGCACCGATTACCTCAGGCGCAACTTTGCTTTTTAAAAGTGTATCTAAACTGCCAGAGTTGATTAAGAATGAAAACACAATGTTATTTATATAGCTCATACCAACCAGCAATATTGATTCAATCCCACCATGTCCAATCCCATAAGCAAGACCGTTTTGATAGTTTAGCCTATCTTTTAAAAACCCTCTAAAACCAATGTATCTTCCAACCTCTTCAAAAATCCCAGCTGTCAGACCCAAAAAGAGAGAGTATACAATGTAATGCTTGGAAAATTGTACAAAGTAACTTTGTTTTGACAAGATCTGAAGTATCGGAATTCTCAGAACAATCTGAGAAATGAAAAATATTAATGCTCCTATTAAAATTGATTTCAAAACTCTTGAGTACTTCTTTAAAACAACCACAGCCAGCACAACCGGAAAGCCTACTGAAAGAAGAAGTGTGATGCACATAAAGATAATTTTGAGATTAGATACCAACACAAAGCACCTCTTTCTAAGTTATATGCATTATATAGATTATATAACACATAGGTTTTAATTGTCAAACAAAATAAAAAAGAGGACATTTGCCTTAGTCTACCTGACTGTGCAAAAGCCCTAAAAGTTATTCCCAGAAGTTTTTCTTTTCATTGGTCTTTAGATTTACTATTTTTACCTCTTTTAAAATCTGTTTTTCTCTTTATTAGCTTTTTTCATTCAGCTCCGTTTCCTCTACTCATCTGTTTTTGAAGTCTTTCTGTGAGGGCTTTTGCGGCGTTATAGCCCATCTTCTTTTGTCTATTGTTCATTGCTGCAACCTCAACAATGATGGCAAGATTTCTGCCGGGTCGTACAGGAATCACAAGCGTCGGTACTTTTATCCCCAAAATCTCTATGTACTGGTCATGAAGACCAAGTCGTTCATATTCCTTGCCCTGTTTCCATGTTTCAAGCTGGATCACAAGATCAATTCTTTCGGACTCCTTGACGCAGCCAACACCAAACAGGTTTTTGACATCCAGTATCCCAATCCCTCGAATTTCGATAAGATGCCTTATAATCTCGGGTGCTTCACCGACAAGTGTCTTTTCAGAAACCTTTCGAATTTCAACTGCATCGTCGGCAACAAGAATGTGCCCTCTTTTTACAAGTTCAAGGGCTGTCTCACTTTTCCCAACCCCACTTTCGCCAAGCATTAAAACACCTTCACCATACACATTTACAAGCGTGCCATGGCGGGTTATCCTTGGTGCAAGTTCGTGTGTCAAAAAAGTGCTCAAGTTTGTCATGAACCTTGTTGTAACTTCTTGAGTGCGAAGAAGAGGAACACCATACTTTTTTGAAAATTCCAAAAACTCCTCAAAAGGTTCCTGGTTTGAGGTAATTATCACACATGGGATATTTCGCTGGAAAAGTTTCTCAATTGCGTCTCTTCGCTGCGATGGTGCCATAGTCTTCAAATACGCCATCTCAGAGATTCCTATTATCTGAATCCTTTGCTCATCAAAATACTCAAAAAACCCCATAAGCTGCAGAGCGGGTCTATTCAAGTTCATATCCTTTATTTTTCTCTCTTCAATGCCACTGATTTCTGTCAAACACTCTAAATTGAGCTCTTTTATTATTTTGCCAACTGTCGTGTAGAACAATGTATACCCACACCTTTCTTACTACGTCAATTTATTTTTTATACTCCAATCTTTTCTTTTATCTTCAAAGCAACCTCATATGGAATGTCAGCTGCTTTTACAATCTCTTCAATGCTTGCCTTTCGCAAATTGTCAATTGATCCAAAAGTCCTAAAGAGCTTAAGTTTCCTTTTTTCTCCTATTCCCTCTATTTCATCTAAAATTGACTCATATAGATGCTTCTTTCTAACTTCTCTGTGGAACTTCACTGCAAACCTGTGCGTTTCTTCTTGAATAGCATAAATAAGTTTATACACAAGCGGATACTCTTGAATACCTACTTCTTTACCATTGTAAATCAAGTCCCTTGTTTTGTGCTTATCATCCTTCACCATGCCAGCAACAGGAATAGAAAATCCCAAAGTGTTCAAAACCTCTAATGCAGCATTGACCTGATTTTGTCCACCATCAATCAATATCAAATCAGGAATTCTGCCATGCTTTTCTAAGTTTGTGAATCTTCTTGTCAAAACCTCTTTGACGCTTCTTATATCATCCTGCCCTTCAAATCCTTTTATTTTGAACTTCCTGTAAAATTCTTTGTTGAATCTTCCATCCTCAAACACAACAAGGGTTCCTACATTGTCTGCACCTGCTATGTTTGAAATATCGTAGCTTTCTATCTTTTCGATTTCGTTTTCAAGTCCAAGGATATTTTTAAGAGTTAAAAGCGCCTCAGCATAAACATCATCTACTCTTTGCCTGTTAGCAAGTGAAATCTCTGCATTCTTTTTTGCCATGTCAAGAAGCTGCTTTTTTTCACCCTGTTTTGGAATGGTTACTTTCACTTTGAAGCCATAAAGTTTTTCTATCATCTTTTCAATATTGTAAACATTTTCTATCTCATGAGGAATTATAATCTCTTTTGGCAGTGATACAACGTCAGCGTAGTACTGCTCTAAAAACCTCTCAAACGTATCCTCCTCAGCTTTCAAAACAAACTCTTCCTTGTTTATAAGCTTACCATTTCTGATAATCAGAACAACAATTGCAATGTGTGTGTGGTCTTTTGCAAAGTTTATAACATCTTCGCTTCTGTCATCTGCATAAATGACTTTCTGTTTTGTGATTATTTGCTCAAGACTTGAAAGCTTATTTTTTATCTCCTGCGCCTTTTCAAACATTAGATTTTCGGCATATTCAAACATCTTTGCTTTGAGCTCTTCAACAATCTCATCACCCTTGCCACTTAAAACTTTTACAGCTCTCTCAACCAGCTTTTGGTATTCTTCTTCTGATACATCTCCTTTGCACACACCAAGACACTTTTCTATATGAAAGTTAAGGCAGGGCCTACCCTTGCCAAGCTGGTCTGGGAACTTTTTCTTGCAAGTCCTGAGCATAAAAAGACTTTTTAGTAGCTCAACCGTCTGCTTTACAGAATACCCACTGACATACGGACCAAAATATCTGCTGCCGTCTTTTTCAACCTTTCTTGTTGTCACAAGCCGTGGAAACATCTCGTTTGTTATCTTTATATACTGGTAGTTTTTGTCATCTCTCAAAAGAACATTGTACTTAGGCCTATATTCTTTTATTAGGTTGCACTCTAAAATCAAAGCTTCTACCTCGTTGTCTGTCACAATATAGTCAAGGTCTTTTATTTTCTTTACCATAAGTCTTGTCTTTGGAAGCATATCTTGAGAGTTTTGAAAATACTGTCTGACCCTATTTCGCAGGTTTACAGCCTTGCCAACATATATAACATTTCCATTTTCATCTTTCATTATATAAACCCCTGGCGATGTTGGAAGGATTGAAAGTTTCTCTTCAAGCAGCATCAGGTCATCTCCTCTTTTTTGCACACACAATGTTATTTTACTGAGATTGAGTCTGACTACTTTCTGAAATTTCTACTCTTATGTAAGTGGGGGAAACATCAAAATCTTCTATGTTTGCAGTCTTTTCGACCAACACCTGAAGGTCGTAACTTCCTTTGGTCAGATTCGAAACGTCCACATACGCCTTCAAAGAATTAAAATCTATAGAATCTTGCATACTTTGGTAGTATTTGAGTGCTACTTTTACCTTGTCAGGGCTGAGTTTTGCAACAAGCCCAGGTTTCAGTCCTCTCACTTCAATAGGGATACTAATAGATTTTTCAACAACTGAATCTGTGTATATGGTGATTGTAACTTGTTTTACATTATCTAAGGATTTTATATTCTTTGGAAGACTAAAGTCAAATTGGAATGTTGATTTATTTTCAAGCATTTTTGTATCAATAGTCCCCACAACAATCTCATTTATTGAATTTATATCTTCTTCTTTTCCTGCTATATTGATTGTAGAAGGTTTTAAAATTACCTTTGAGATAACTTTACTTGGTGGAAGACTACCTTTAAACTTGACACTCAAGGGCACTTGCTTTGTTTTGAGTATCTCTACATACACATCTATGCTCTTCTGCGAAAGGTCAAAAAGCGATGTTATGTCTTTCCCCCTTGAATCTATTACCTTTACAGGGACAGACGCTTTGAACGATCTGTCGTTAAGACTCAAGTTCAGCTGAGCTATGCATTTTGAAATCTCTTTTATATCACTTTCAGCACCTCTTATGCTTATCACATTTGGCTCTTCCTGATAATTATTTATAATATAACCCTTCTTGGGATTTCCATTTATCTCAACCGAAACATCTTTCTGGATTGTCACAAGATTGTCAATTACCACTGTAACGTTTTTAGGATACACACTCTCTATGTTAATCCTGTGATAAGGGTTTTGTATAGAGATTGGAAGTTTTATACTGCCTGTCTGTCTTATATCAGAAAAATCTACCATTGCATGGATATTTTTTTCATCTACTTTGCTTAGTTCATCCTGTGTACCGCTTATAACTATTCTCACTTCTTTGGCATCAGTCTCTTTCATTACAAGACCTTTTGACAAAGTTGTCATGCTATATTTAATAGGAACAATTACTTCTCTTTTCTTAATTGGATTTATAATGCTATTTACATAAAACCACAGAACAATTGCAATCAAAATTGAAACTATCTTAAGCCAGAAATTGTCGTCTTTTGGTTTTTTTATTGCAATCTTTTTCAAACCCTAACGCCTCCACTTGAATATGTTAAGCCCATTTTTTTCTTTTTCTTGCTTCAAAGGCCTGAGAAGTATTTTCCTCAAAGCCTCAGGGCCTAAGTTTCTTGTAAGACCACCATTGTACGCAACAGAAATAATCCCTGTCTCTTCTGACACAACAATTGCTGTTGCATCAGAGTTTTCGGATATCCCAAGTGCCGCTCTGTGTCGTGTCCCAAGTTCTTTGCTTATGTATCTATTCTCAGATAGAGGCAAAAAACACGCAGCCGCTTTTATCTTCCCATCTCTTATAATCACTGCGCCATCATGAAGTGGGGTGTTTGGAATAAATATATTTATCAGAAGCTGGGATGAAATCTCTGAATCAATTATAATCCCTGTATTGATAATATCCCCTATCTTGGTCTGACCTTCAACAACAATCAATGCACCAATCTTGTTTTTGGAAAGATACATCACAGCCTTTATGATCTCTTCAACGCTATTTTGCCATTTTATTGCCATTTCTTCATCAGGTCCAAGCCACAAAAACTTGCCCCAGATTTTGCTTCTTCCAATCTCCTCTAAAGCGCGTCTTAGCTCTGGCTGGAAAACTATCAAAAGTGCCAGAACACCGTAAGATAGTGTATTTGTCAAAAGCCAGTTTATGACATTAAGACTCAACCACTTGCTCACCTGTGTAATAACAATCAGCACCGCTATCCCTTTTATGAGCTGATATGCTCTTGTGTCTTTTATCCACACAATTATTTTGTATATCACAAATGACACAATTGCAATGTCAATAATATCAAACGGTGTTATTTTAATTAACGTTACATTTCTCAAAAACTCCTGAAGATAAAAAGAAAAATCTTTTAGCAAACCTTTCTCCCCCACTATTTTTTAAATATTACCAAGATATACATTAACAAGATAATTTTTGGCAACTTCCCTCAGTCTCATTAATGTCTCCTTTGGTGTTGGTGGAAGAGTCATCTTGTATCTTGGAAAATATCTTGTAAGGTGCAGCGGAATTCTGTCATCAATTGAGGCAATCCACTTTGCAAGATTTTCTATTTCTTCATCCCTATCATTTAACGTTGGAATAATGAGTGTTGTTATTTCAATATGAATCTTTTTAGCGCAAATCTCAACAAACCTTTTCACCGTCTCTAAATCCCCACTGCAAACCTTTTTATAAAACTCATCATTAAAAGCTTTCACATCAATGTTTGCTGCGTCAATCACTTCAAGAAGGTCATTGAGCGGTTCTTCGTTTAAATACCCATTTGTAACAAGCACAGTCTTTAACCCTTCCTGTTTAAAAGCTTTTGCCACATCCATTACATATTCAAACCAGATGGTAGGTTCATTGTAAGTAAAAGCAATACCGATGCACTTGGGGTCTTTCTTGGCAAGAGCAATTAGCTTCTCTGTCTCAACCTCGAACACATTTGGAGTTAGCTGGGAAATCTCAAAGTTCTGGCAGTGAAGGCATCTAAACGAACACCCAAATGTCCCTATAGAGAGTATGCTCGACCCCGGATAAAAATGATAAAGAGGTTTTTTCTCAATAGGGTCAAATGCAATTGAAGAAATACAGCCATAGTTTAGCGAAAAAAGAACTCCATCAACATTTTTCCTTGCTCTACAAAAACCAGTGCTGCCCTGTGGTAGAATACAGCCATGTGGACAGAGCTTGCATCTGACTTTTTTGCCTTCAAGCTTTTCATAATATTTCGCCTCAACCATTCTACCCTCTTCCCTTACTACTTGTGTCTTTCAACTGTAAATCTTTCTATCTCAAAATCTCCACTTTCATAGTCAATTCCTGCTTTTCTGCAGGCTATCTTAAGCTGCTCTTCAACCGTGTCAACACCTTCTAAATCAGGAAGTAAAAGACCTTGTCTTGCACCTTTTCGTACAATCACACCATACTTTTTGGGATCAAGTTCTGAAATTGAGTTTACCTTCTCAGGTGGGCTTAGAATATCAACATCATACACAAGACTGTCAAGCTCATCTTCGGTAACCTCTTCAAACCTCGGGTCGTGAAACCCTGCTGCAACAGCGTTTCTGATTATCTCTTTTGCAATGTTCTCCTGTGTGGGGAAAATTGTCCCTATGCATCCTCTTAAATTCCCATCCTTTTTGATTGACACAAAAACTCCTGCTCTTTCTTTTAGCATCCGTTCTGTGACATAATCTGGTATATAATCTAAGTACCTGCGGTGTCTTACATAGTATTCTAAGCTTTCTCTTGCAAGTCTTATATACTCATCTTCATTTTCTCTTATTCTTTTTAATCTCTCTTCTCTTTTCTTCACTATCTCCTCAAACAAAGAAGAGCTTGTCTGTTCTTTCTGGTAAAAGGCAGCAACACAGTATCCAACACCAAATGGTCCTTCATATGAATAAACCTTTGATTCTATACTATAGCCCTCAAATGCTCCAAGCAAAACCTTTATGGACCTAAAACCGCATTCTGCCGCCTTCTCTGAAAGCACAGGATCTATGTCATAAAGTGCGCGTGTGTTGCTACTTTGTAAAAGCTCAACCAAAAGTCTGTCAAACTCTGGTCCTTCCTTTGCAAACCCGTAAGGTCCATCGTAAGAGAGCTTGTGCGAAAGGTCACCTGAAGCTATAATTAAACCTTTTTTGGCATGCTTTTCAATTGCCCTTCTGAGTATCATTCCATATTTATAAAGCTTAATATCATCAAGCATACAGTAAGAAGTGTGTATAAGCTCAAAGTCTTTATACTTTTTGGTGATAAAATAAAGCGGAACTAACGCGCCATGGTCAAGCTCTCGCGAAACGCCATATCTTTTTTGAATTTTGTCTGACACAAACCCAACTGTCAAACCTTCCTGGCTACACATTTTTGCTATGTCTTGAACTATCTCAAGGTTATTTTTGAACCTAAATTCAATTCCATATACACCCCATCTTGCAAGGCTTCCACCAATTTCTGGCTTGTCGTTCAAGAAAAAAGCATCAGAAAATACGGGTGCATGGGGTGATATTATGACTATGACCTCAGGTTTATATTCAGCTATCTCATCTGCTATTTTTTCCAAAGCATCCAAAGTTGCCTGGCACTTTTTCTCCTCGCCTCTCCCAATCTCGGGAATCAAGACGGGTGGATGTGGTAACAAATACCCTACCATTTTTGCCTGCTCCTTACTTTGATTTTTTGCAGGTTTTCATATATAATATTTTACCCTTTTTTTGTGCCTGCTTCTACTACTCAAATGTTAAAAAGTTGTTACAAAATAAAAACGGTCGGTAAAATTTTACTTCCGACCGCTTAAAGAAAATGGTTTTTGCTAAATTTCGTTCAAGATGCCCTTTAAATATTCAAACCCAAGCTTTAGTCCCTCTTTTACTTTTTCTTCAGTCTCTTCATACTCTGGGTCTTCATGTTCTATACTCACAACATAGTCATAGCCGTTTTGTTTTAGCTCTTTCAAAAATGCTTTCCAATCAATCTCGCCACGACCTGGCATTCTGTATACCCAATATCCCATGTCCCATTCATTTTTCCTTTGAATTTGGCTACCAAAAATGGAATATTTATTGAGCTTGTCTTTCAAAATCTGAGTATCCTTTGCATGGACATGGAATATTTTGTCTTTGAACTCTTTTATGACCGAAACAGGGTCAATACCAAGCCAAAGAAGGTGTGACGGGTCAAGGTTCAAACCAAAGTTGTCGTAAGGTAGCCTTGAAAACATCTCTTCCCAAAGTTCAGGTGAATATGATATTGTCCCCATCCATCCACCATTTGGGTTCCAGCCTGGCATAGGACAGTTTTCTATTATTATAGAAACTCCTTTTTCCTTTGCATACTCCAAGATCTCTTTAAAGACAATCTCAAACTCATCAAAGTTTTCCTTGATTGTCTTGTTATAGTTTCTCCCAACAAAAGTCCCCACATACTTGACGCCAAGAAGATTTGCTGCATCAATCACCTTTTTTAAATGGTCATGGTAAGATTTTCTTATCACAAGGTCAGGGTGCAGGTTGTTGTCATAGTATGCAAGAGAAGAAATTTGCATATTGTTCTGCTCAAAAAGTTTTTTTATTCTTTCTGCTTGGTCTTCTGTAAGATTTGCAACATCCAATGTTGTACCAGAGTAGTCTCTTGTATTTTTTACAGGCCAGCACGCAACCTCAAGCATTTCAAAACCAATGCTTTTTGCCCACACAACAAGATTTTCAAGGCTTTGTTTTGGCAGGCAGGCTGTTAAAAACCCAAGTTTCATTCTATCGTCAGCTCCCCTTTCCATCTTTAGAATTTGGGCCAATGTTTAATAATCAATCTTCACAATTCTGCCAGTCTTTGCTGACTCAAAACATGCAAACACAACTTTCATGGTCTTCAAACCTTCTTCTCCAGAAATTTTGGGTGGTGTGTTCGTCAAGATACAATCAATAAATTCGTCTACCACACCTGATTTTGTTTGTCTTTCGTTTGTCTGCATTGTGTCAAGCTCAAAATATGCTTTTTGACCGTTTGCATATCTTATTATCATCGAAAATTTTGGATCTGCGTAAAGTGTAATTGAACCCCTCTCACAGTAGATTACAGTTGAGTTATCCTCACTCCCCGGGTATGTCCATGAAGCTGTGAGCGTTCCAATCGCGCCGCTCTGTGTCTTTAAAATGCAGACTGCATTGTCGTCAACGTCAATTGGCTGGCCATTTGGATACTTCTTTGAAAGAGTTGTAACAAACGCAGCTGCCTCAACAAACTCCTCACCAAGCAAAAATCTCATAAGGTCAATCTTGTGAACGCCAAGGTCGCCCATAGCTCCAAAACTTGCTGCTTCTTTGTGGAAAAACCATGTATCGGGCTTGTCTGAGCTCCAGCTCTCAGGTCCGCCATGACCAAAGGTAGTTTTGAAGCTCAGCACTTTCCCAAGCTCACCGCTTTGTATTACCTCTTTTGCCTTTTTGTGGGCTATATTTAACCTTTGGTTGTGAGCAATCATCAAAAACTTGCCCATCTCTTTTGCAGTCTCTACCATCATTCTACACTCATCTTCTGTTGTTGCCATTGGCTTTTCACAAAGAACATGAGCACCCTCTTTTAAAGCTTTTATAGTAGCATCAGCATGAAGATAATTTGGCGTTGCAACCACTACTGCATCAGGTTTTATTTCTTTTAGCATCTTTTCATAATCATCATAGACATTTTCAACTTTAAATTTTTCAGCGACCGCTTTTGCATGTTCTAACTTTCTGTCACATACAGCAACAAGCTCAACATTGGGATTTTGCTTTGCCTCCGGCGCATGCCTGTGCTTTGTGATTGAACCGCATCCAATTATAGCAAGTCTTAGCTTTTTCAATTTTCCCTGCCTCCTTAATTGTGTAATTGATTACATATGATATTATAACTCATAGTGTAATCAATTACAATGGTTTTAAAATAAAAAATAACCCTTAGGCAGACTCTCTTGTCTTGAGCTCATGAGGAAGTATTATTTTTTGTTTTTCAAAAGCACCTGGACTTTCAAGTGTATCAATTAAAATCTGGGCTGCCTTCTCGCCTATTGAATACATAGGCTGTGCAACTGTTGTGATTGAAGGCTCATACAGCCTTGACATCATAATATTGTCAAAACCTGTCACAGAAAACTCATCAGGGATTTTGAGCCCCAGAGCTTTTGCAGCCTTTATTGCCCCAACTGCCATCAAATCTGAAGAACAAGCAATTGCATCATATTTTTTAAGACAGCAAAGATTTTTTAATTTCTCATACAACTCTGTCCAACCATAGCTGCATCTTATGACATTCTCTTCTCTAAACTGAAGTCCATTTTCCTCAAGAGCTTTTTTGTATCCTTCCTTCCTCTCAAATTCAGAAGGGATGTCTTCGTTTCCAATTGCGCATAGAATATTTTTTTTACCTTTTTTTATAAGGTAGTCTACAACGTCATAAAACGCTCTTTTGTGGTCTATTGTCACAAATGAAGTATCCAAAAAAGGATAAAACTCGCATGCCTGAACAATCCTTCTTGTATCAAGTCCTTTGCAAAAATTAATTTCAATCTTTGCAGATGCAATTATAGCTCCATCAACCTGTTTTCTTTCTATAAGCTTTAAATACTCAGCTGCAATCTCAGGACTGTTTTGTGTTGTGCAAAGAAGTATACCATAACCATTCTTTCGTGCGGTATCTTCAATACCTTTTACAACACGTGCAAAATAGTGATTTGCAATTGTAGGAAGCAATACTAATATTAAGTTTGACTTGTCTTTTCTAAAATTTCTTGCAAGAAGGTTAGGCTTAAATCCCAGTTCTTCTATTGCCTTTAAAACCTTCTGTCGCGTTTGTTCAGAGACCTTTTCTGAATTATTCAGCACCCTTGAAACTGTTGCAACAGAAACACCAGCTCTTTGGGCAACATCTTTGACTGTTGGCATTTTACACCCCCAGATACTTTTACTTCTGTTTTTTATTTTATATCTTTGGCAATACTCTTGCAACATTTGTAATTATTTTGAATTATATTTAAGCAATGCTTCAGATCTACTTTTCTTCTTGGGCTCTTCTTATTCTTACCTTGAAGAAAATCAAAATTGTGCACAAGAGAGTAAAGATTGTAGCAAGCACAAAAGGCAAACTCTTTGAAAAGGTATAACACTGTCCGGCTATTGCACCAACTGGCATTGAAAAAAGAGAAATCAAAAACATTGTAATTGACAGGACATGTGCTCTTCTTTCATCATCAACAGAATTTGCCAAGATAGCATCAACAAATGAATAATATACTGCAGCTCCTATGCTGCCAAGAACTGTTACAATTATCATCAAAATAAAGCCAAATGTCCCAGGAGGTGCAACTAAAATCAATGCATTCGAAACTGTAATTGAAAGCATTCCCCAAAAAAGGACAGTATCATGTTTTTGTTCTTTTAAATTTGGAATTAAAAATATTACAAATATAAGAGCTACCGCACTCCACAGTGTTGGAAATACCGAAATTATACTATCTGGATAATGCAAAGCTTCGCTTAAATATATATTTTTATATGTGTCTCTGAATATCAGGGCAATGTTGCCAAATATTGTAACAAGCACAATCAAAAGAAGCTGTCCGTTTCTAAACATATATTTTAAACTGTCCAACCACTCAGAAAAACCATTATTATTTTTGTCAGAATTTTCCTGTGCAAGTTTTTGCCCCACAGAACTCTCAGATGTAACAAGATGTCTTACAACAATTAGTATATTTACTAAAATCCCAAACACAAGGACTGTCCATTTAGTTGCAGGTATTAAGCCAAACCTTGCAACAAGGACACCCATCATAGGCGCAAAAAGGTTACCCACATTCCATACAAATACAGTTACAGAATAGATTGCCACTCTTTCGTTTTCGGTTGCATCTTCCATTAAAAGAAGTCGCCATGCAAGTTCTGGAATTCGCATAAGTCCGTTAAAGATAGTAGCTATTAAAAACCATGTAAAGTCCTTTGCAAAGAAAAATATATATGCATACAAGCACCACGACAGAAAATCTCCAATGAGCAAAACCTTTTTGCGTCCAAATTTATTTACAAGTAGTCCTGCAAAGGGTGATGTGATAAGCATCACCAAATTCAGCACCGTTGACAGCAGTCCTATCTGGTAATCCTTTACCCCCACTCTTGTCATGTAAAGTGAGGAGTAGATGATAAACATTGCATATGGAATAGTGAAAATGGGCTCAAAAAATAAAATCTTTTTAGCGTTTGGATTTATCTCTTTGAATGCTAAAACTATCTGCTCAAGCTGTGCTTTGATTTTTGTCATAATAATCACCTCGTATGTTTAAAAAACCGCTTTTAATAAAAAAATCATATTGTACCACCAATTTTGATATTATCTATGCCTTCCTGTTTTGCACGATTATAAATCTCCTGCAAGTACTCTATTTCCAAATCTTTGTTACCGCTTACTTTTTCATCTAAAACTTCAGGTGTGTATTTATATGGTTTTATAATATAAAGCCTGCTATCTTTTAAAAGCCTTGCAATATTTAATATATCCTCAACTGTATGAAGGTTTTTGTTTACTGTTGTTCTGAATTCATAATCAATATTTGAATTTTTCAATATCTCTATTGATCTTATGATTTTGTCAACGTCAGAAAAACCTGTGATCTGGGGGTACTTTTCAAGCGGGGCTTTTACGTCCATTGCAACATAGTCAAGAAGCCCAGCATCTAAAAGCCTTTGCAGTACCTCGGGTTTAGAGCCATTTGTGTCAAGCTTGACAAGAAGATTCTTTTGCTTTATTTTTTTTATAAACTCAGTTAAGTACTCTTCATTTAAGGTTGGTTCCCCACCTGTAATGCAAACAGCGTCAACTATACCTTTTCTTTTGTCCAAATACTCAAAAAAGATGCTGTCATCCATAAACTTTCCTTTGAAGTTTACAAGCTCTGAGTTGTAGCAAAAAGGGCACGAAAAATTGCAGCCACCGAAAAAACAAGTAGCTGCAATCTTTTTTGGATAGTCAACGGTTGATATTTTCATAAAATCAACAAGCATATTCTATATCTCCTTTTAAATGTTTTTTGATAGAGTTCAAGCAAAGTGTGCATATTTTATTTTAACTTCTTTTCACCTTTCTTTGCAAACCTCTAATTTTTTAAAAACAAGGAAAAAAGAAAATCTATTCAAGCTTTTTCCTTACCAATTTAATATTTTGCTCATCCTTGCAGTAAAATTCATATTCACATCCGCTACAATCTCTTTTTGTATACTCTTCAATTAACATAAGAACATCTTTTTTATTTTTGATATTTCTTATCCTGTCGATTGTCTCTTTTACTTCTTCAATATGTTCAGCTTTTAGAATATATTCAAAACTTTTGCCTTCTCTTAGCCAAAAGATTGAAGATATGATATCTTTTTGTGGTTCTCTTTGTTTTATTGCCTGTGTATAAATGCAAAGTTGCGGAATATAGCTTTCAAATTTTTTGAGGTCAAAGTTAAGATTTGTTTTAAAGTCAATGAGATAAATCTTATTTTCAAGATAATACACCTTATCAATTATTCCATATATAATTTGATTCCCAAGCTTATAATAAAAGCGATGTTCGCTTTCTTCTCTTATTATTTTGTCTTTTATTTCTCTGATAAAACTGCTTTTGAAATAGTTAAAAACAAGTTTTCTTACAAGTTCTTTATCTTCAAAATCATTCTCAATCACAGCTAAAGAAATGTTACTTTCAAGATTATCGATATCATCAATATCTTTTATTTTTGTTAGTTCCAAAACTCTGTGAACGGTTGTGCCAAGTACTTTTGCATTTTGTTGCAACTCTTCTTTTGAGCTTTGTTCATCAAAAACTGGAAGTCCCATTATATACTTTAATGAAAACATAACAGGACATTTTTTAAAATCCATTATATGTGAAGGCGATAAAATTTTAAATCTATTTTCAAATTCATCTGGCAAAATTATGGATGGCAAAGTATAAGATATGCTGTTATTTCCTGAACTTAAGTCAAAACCTTGCGATGTTTTTTCTTCCTCTTTCATTATTACAACTTCTTTTTCAATTCCAATCTCCTCTGCTTTTTCAAGAATGTAATTAAAACCCACCTCTTCACCAAATGACTTTGATCCTCCTCTTTTTTTTACAGTTTCTTTTATTGTTGAATTTATCATAAAAATCCCAGCCATTGGTCTTGTTATGGCAACATAAAAAAGTCTTTTAAGCTCCTCTTTCTCTTGCTGTTTTGATATATTCTTTATTCTTGTGTATTCTTTTTCTATCCAAAAAGGAGCAATAATATATTCTTTCGTAGAGGTATCATAAGAACCTCTCAGCTTTGGACTTCTGCCTGGAAAATACCCTGTGCTTTCGCAAAGTCCAACCAAAAACACTATTGGAAAACTGAGCCCTTTCGCTGAATGGATACTTATTAGCACAACACTGTCATCAAGTGCAGAATAACCTGACATCTTTTCACCCTGATTGTTAATAAAATTTAAAAGGTCTTCTAATGAAAAGCTATTGCTCTCTTCTGCTAAGTCGTAAAAAAGCCTGACGTTTTCATATGCTGCCTTCCCAAAATATTTATAGACTTTGTAGCTGTACTCAAACATATCTTCAAACTCATATAAAATCTCTGAAATTTTCTTTACAAACAGATTATCACGCTGTTTTGCAATGAACTTTAAAACATCTTCTGGAACATAACTTTCAATTTTGCTCATCTCGCAAAAAAGAAGCGTGAACCTATCCACTTTAAATATGTCATTTGCAAGAAGTCTCAAGTATCCTGATTTTTTGTCCGGATATTGTAAAATCTCAAGAAAACCTAAAAGCGGTACTATTTCTTTTTGTTCTGAAAGTCCTCTTCTAAAGTTTATATCAAGAGGAATTTCATACTCCTCAAACACCTTCTTATATACATGAGCAATGCTTTGAATCTTTCGCGATAGCACAGCAAAATCAGAATATTTAACCCTTCTTTCTGGTTTTCCACCTACACTAATCGTAACACCATCTGCAACCATCTCTTTTATTTTTTTAGCAACATATATAGCTTCATTTTGAATAATATTCTCTTTTGTTTCATTTACAATTTCAACTATTTTTAAAAACCCGTCAGCCTGATGTTTATAAGAAAGTGGCTTGTAACTGGGAAAAAGTATAGATGCAATTTTGTCAATCTTTTTGCCAAGCTCTGAGTTTGTTCTAAAATTTTCACAAAGTTCTAAAACCTGATTGCTATTTTCTATAGCTTCATCAAAAACCTCTGGCTCGGCACCCTGAAAACGGTAAATGGACTGCTTTTTGTCTCCGATGTAATAAATGTTTTCAGCTATGTTCTCAAAAATTGATTTTTGTAAAAAGTTTGAGTCTTGAAACTCGTCAACAATTAAGTATTTAAATCTGGTTTTTATATCTCTATTTACTTCTGGAATGTTTAAAAGTTCAAAGGTTCTTTGCAAGACCAAATCGTATGTAAGTTCTTTTAAAAACATGCTATTTAAACTTTCAGATAGATGATCAAATATATAAAAAGTTTCGCTTTCAAGGTGATAAGCTTTGTTGACATATTTTGACGAATTGTTAAATTCCTGCGCGATATTTTCAATATAGTGAAGATATTCTTCTATAAAAAATTTCTCCTGAGGCAATCTCCCTAATGTTGCTGGAAATACTGAAAGATAATTGTCTATGAGTTTTAGCATGAGTCTATTCTGGTCAGGAACAATTTTAAAGTTTGCATCAACCCTTGCCCATGCCCAATAAAATCGTAAAAGATACATACAAAATGAGTGTATAGTTTTAATATGGGAATTTTGAATCTTTGAAATTGTAAGCAAATCAAGCCCTTTTTGCTTTGCTTTTGAGATGATTCTACTCTTGAGCTCTTTAGCTGCCTTTTCCGTATACGTTATGCATACAATTTCGTTTGGGGTAGCTTTCTCAGAATTTATAATGTCTATATAAAGATTTGCAATACTTTCTGTTTTTCCACAACCAGCTGAAGCGCTATAAACAATTATATTGCCCATTTTTTCAACCTTCCCTTAATATTTTTGTTTAAAATAATATACAAACATGGTTATACTCGCAAGAAAAACAGTTTTTAACTGTCTGTGCCTTTTTATAAGTTTCAATTTTATCAAGCTTATAAATTCCTTCTCTTATACCTTTTAAAATTTCCTGAGTTAGCTTATTCAAAGATTCATTTGTCCTTTCATGAATTACAAATCGCGGTTTTTCAAATAGATATATAGCAGCAACTCTGTCAAGTTCAAAGACATAATTTGCAATCCATATTTTGTCAATTTCTTTTTCGGATGAAACTTTTGTTTTTACAAAACCGCATATTTCTTGGTTATCAATCTTCACAACAAAATTGGGAAAGAGTTGAAGTTCAACTCCTTCAAACATCTTTTTAATTACATATATTTTTTCGCTAACATTTTGAGGAATAAACTCTACAGCCCCATAATTGTTCATTCTCTCAACAATTTCAAGAGACATCTGTAAAATATCTAATGCTATAAATTTTTTTACTGATTCATTGTGTGTATACCGAATATTTGAAAGCAAAAAGTCAAGTGTTTCCTGTGGTGCTTTTGACGAAAGTATTTTTTGAATACACGAAAACAAAAGCTGCAGGTTCGAAATAAAATGTTTTTCTTCTTTCTCCTTCTCATCAACACCAAATTTTTTGAAGGCAAATTTTAAAGGACACTTCTGATATTCAATTAGCTCTCTGTCCTTTATTCTAATAATTTGCGGAATATTATTGCACGTGCAAGTTTTCTCTAAACTTTTTTCATCTGAATTCTTTAAAAATTTATATTCTCTATATGTCAGTTGATTATCACTCGGTATGTATCCCCTATAAATTGAAACTTCTTCAATATCTTCTAACTCCAAAAATGGGCTTTTGTCAATTTGTGTTTGATAATAACGTGGATATGACATGTATATGTTATAAGAGTTTACAATACTTCTAAAATATATAAGATCTTTTTGGAATATGTAATCAAAATCTTTTACTTCATCAAGCATGAGATTTTCTTTTAATCTCATGTTCATCAAAAATCCCTCAGACCTTGAACGCGGTAAAATATCGTCAGAAAGGCCAATTAGATAGACCTTTTGAAAACATCCACCTAAAGTATCCTGAAGACTTATAACGTCAATTCCATTTAAGATATTAATCGATGTATCAACCATCTTTTGAGAAAGAATGGTCTTAAAAATATCTAAAAATTCTTCAAAAGTAAATTCAGAGTCAAACTCTTTAAAATCTTCCCTGCTTTTTTCGAAAATTTCATTTAAATAATAAAAAGCTTTTATAAACTCAATGTCATTTATAAACTCTGCATGTTTTGTAATTCCTAACTTTTCAAAAACCTTCCTTGTATTTTCAAGCCAGCTATTAAATGATTTTGGTAACTTATCATATTCATTTTTTATTCTCTTGAGTCTATTAAAAACCCTCCAAATTTTAGTGAGATTTTCAATCACATCATCAAAGCTATACAGATTAGCAAAAAATTCTAACTCTTCAAGAACTATTTCTATTTGCTCAAGTTCTAAAATGCTAATATTTTTTATCTTAGAAAATAAAATCTCAAAGTCTGCCTTTTCTGTGTTCAAAAACCTATGCGATATTATCCGTTCAAATTTCTTTTTATCAAATTCTCCACCTATAAACTCTAAAAGGTCTAAAACAAATTTTATAAATCCAAACTCTATAAGACTTTTCTGACAACTCAAATTTACAGGCAATATCTCCTCAGAGAAAATCTGTATAAGAGTATCTTTATATCTTTCCACACTTGGCACAACAATTGCTATCTTGTCAAAATCTATTTTCTTTTCAGCTATATCTTTTTTAATTTCTTTTACAAGAGCGTTTATTTCAAGGATTATATTCGGATAAGAAAATACTTTTTGCTCAGGATATTCTAAGTTTAAACCCCATCCTGAATTATTCTCTTTCATATCAAACACCATGTCAAATCCGAGCGATTCTAAAAACTTGGCAGTCTCTTTGCAAATCTCAATATCATCAAAAAATGGTATGAAAACTTCTATATCAGTTATTTTCTCTGCAACAAGCTTTAGTATCCTTTTTTGGTCGCATCTAAAATCTGGAAAAAATGCTATCTTAGCAGTATTATAGTTTTTAAGTTCAAGTTTGTGTTCTTCAAGAAATTTTATAGCTAAATCCTGAAGGTAGGAAAAGTTCACAAGGTTGTTTTGGTCAAGGTATTCCTTGTATTTTCCAAAAAGTTCTTTTAAAAAACTATAATTATCATCTACTTCAAAAGTTTTTTGCGAATATTCTTTCGACTCCAAAAACATTAAATTCAAAAGGTATATGACCTGATTTGTAAACTCGTATGTCAAAACATCTTCAAAACTTGTCTTTCCTTTGAAAATGCTTTTGAGAAGTTGAAATATAATTAAAACTTCTTGATCTCTTGTGATTACCTTCCGTGTCTTTAGCACCTCATTTTTGGCAGGGGTTATTAAATCATCAAATGTAAATATATCAATATCAAAAAGAACACCGTTTTTTTCAACAAGCCTTTCTTTGAGCTTATTTATAACAAAGCGTCGAGGAAGAATTATAAGTTCATAAGGCTTGGCATCATCAAGAAGACTTAAATTAAGTTTTTGCAAAAGGTATGCTCTTTTCATTTTTGAGATTCTCCTCTCTATGACTTACATTATTTTAATTTGTATAATCTTTTTTCTTATGGTAAGTTTTCTTTCTGTATTATTTTTGAAAGTTTGTTCTGCAAATTTTGATCTTTTGTAGTTTTTAATTATTCAACTTTACAGTTTGCTTTCTGTAGTTTGTTGCCTTTTGTAATTTTATTAGTTTGTATTAGCTAATACAATATTTTCTATAAAAATTATTCTTTTAATAATAGATTAATTAAACAGTAAATTTGGGCAATTTAATATGGCTATAACTATGAAACTTAAAAATGCTACCTTAAATTTTAGCACACCTCAGAAAATATAAAAAGCCACAGATAGTTTTTCATACAAACTACCTGTGGTCAACTGCTATTTAAGTTTAACAAAAATTATTGAGTTATTTCTTCTTTATTTCTCTTTTTCAGTTCTTCTAATTCCCTTGCAACTTTTTCTGCTCTCCTTCTAAAATATTCAATCAATTCCTCCGTAGTCATGTCTTTTGTCTCTTCAAAAATCTTTTCCTTTATTTGATGCAACTCTCTCATAGCAGTAGTTTCAAATATATCAATCACTTATTTTTATCTAACATCATAAGAGGCGATACCAGCTAAATCTCTCTATAGCCCATTAACTTGTTTATCCTATTTACGCCTTGAATTGTCTTTACTTTTACGATATGTTTAAAGTTCCATGATACCAGAATATCACACTGATATATAGTTGCAGCTGCAATATGAAGCGCATCCTCAAAAAATTTACCGGAAATTACACCTTCTTTGACATATTTTTTTGCAAGTTCTATAACTTGTTCATTCAAATTAACCTGATTAAATTTTATCTGATTAAGGTATGCAAGCAGCTTGCTTCTCTTAGGTTCTGGGCACTCATCTAACTCAGTCGTTACCACACTAGAGATACATATTTCGTATTTTCCCTGCTTTATCTCTTCCCAAAACTCAAGTGTTACCTGCATATACTCAGGATTATCTTGCTAGTCCAAATGACTGATAACTGATGTATCCAAATATACTTGCAATTTTCTCAATGTTGTAGTTTACTCCTTTCTTACACTTACACCTTTTTGCTATCCCTGATTTAATTATACCACAAGCCAGCGTGTTTATATTACAAAAAAAGAGCCAAAATAAAAGCTACAGGTAGTTTTTCATATAAACTACCTGTGGTCAACTTCCTTTCTGGTTATGAAAATTGCATCTTATGTGCCATGTCTTAACTCCCTACAAGAGTTTTAAAAACTCTTCCAGACTTATCCCAGCCTGTTCCAGAATACTTTTTAGTAGCCCCCCTTGCAACTTCTTCATGCATAGGGATAATCACAATCCTTACTGGTTCTTCCTTCTTTAACTTGAGATGACTGCCTCTTTGGGATACTTTCCTAAACCCTACTTTTTTGAGTGCTCTTATTATTTCCTGTGGATTCAGTACAGGATATTTTGGTGACATTTATACAGCCACCTCTGTAGTGGTTATTATCGGTGATAACTCTGGTTTTTGCACTTCTTCTCCTTCATAGTAAAGCTCAATAGCCTCTTTTAGGTTAGCTATTGCTTCTTCGATAGTTTTTCCCTGTGAAGCTACACTATTTTCTATACATTTAGCTATATACTAATTGTTTTAATTACTACTACTGTAAACAACATTACAAAATCAGCTTTTATATATAAAAGTCTCTTGAGTTTTATTATACCACACAAAAAATAAAAACCATAGTTTTTGCACTGGTAGGGATAGTATCAAAAGGTTGTAGGGAAATTTTTTATTAAAATACATCTGAATTTAAGAAATTTCCTGTACTTATGTTTTTTAAAATTCTAAACATCAAATCAGCTTTTCCACTTGCTA
Organism: Caldicellulosiruptor kronotskyensis 2002; assembly: GCF_000166775.1. Taxonomy (NCBI): domain Bacteria; kingdom Bacillati; phylum Bacillota; order Caldicellulosiruptorales; family Caldicellulosiruptoraceae; genus Caldicellulosiruptor; species Caldicellulosiruptor kronotskyensis. The sequence continues at coordinate 2,493,818 of NC_014720.1, forward strand.
AAATTGGCACATTATCCCTTGTCTTCTCAATTTGCTTTTTTATCTTCCTCACATTCTCTCTCACAATTTCTTTTAATATTTTGTCTTATTTCTCATCCTTGTTACAAATCTCTTTTAAATATGTTTCTTTCAAATTTCAAATTTACACCGTTATATTTTAAGCTCAATAGCTTTACCATCACTTCAGCTTCCTGTTCGCTCCATCCTCTTGGTCTTAAACTCATCCTATCTGTTAATACTTGGCTTACATGTTCTTTATCACTACATTCTTTTATAATCCTTGTAGGAGTAAAATAAAATTATGTCCCCTGTATAAACTCATCAAAGGGTTATGAAAATAAATAAAAATAAAATTTAAAAAAATAATGAAAAGTAGCTTATAAAATAAGTATTGAATACGTATTGCTAAAAAGTCAATTCATACCACCCAGTTTTGAAACAACTTTTAGGAAACTTGCTCAGTTGCTTTATGTTATCGGAAAGGTTAATCTATCTTGCTAAGAATCACAATGACGAGGGTACCTCATTCTTACAAATCTCAATTTCACTTCATTTTCAATTATTTTCGTTCATTGCAAGAATGCTCATATAAAATTATAGCAAGTTGTCCTACAATTAATCATTTACTTTATCAATGTAGAGAAAACCAGCTATAAAAATACTAATTATTGTAACTATAGTAACCATTGCTATCACAATAAACTCCAATGGAACATTACTTATCTTATATCCATTGTTTGCCCATCGAGTTAATGCTATAGGCAAAACAATTCCTACAACCCAATAAAAAATTTCCCCTAACACAGAAACTCCTCTCTTTTGAAGGTATATATTTCCATTTTTCTTTTGTAGAAATAGAACTGAGATACCCATTGCTAACATAACAAAAATAAAACTCAATAATAATATCAACAACATATTTTGGATATAAAATCTTTCTTTATAGAAAAGAATTGATAATAAAATATAGGATATCAACGTCGGTATCAAGACGAAAATATAAGACAGTACAGTTCGCATTAAATAATAATTTTTTAATGTACCTCTCAGCATCTTAATTAAGCTTAAAGCTACCCCATCTCTGCCAATCAAATGTAATGTAATGATACCGGAAAAACTGTATGGAAGACACAACAATATAAGGAAAATGCTATATTTGTCAAACCAAGAGAACTTTGATAATGAAATAATTATAATAATAAAGATAATTAACATTTGAAGTAATTGATCTATTTCTCTTAAGTAGTAAAGACAATCTTTTTTAGCAGTTGCAGTCATAAAACTGCCCCATTTATTTTTACCATAATTTATAGTTTCTGTGCGACTATTAGAAATATTTAAAATTTCAAAAAATGTAGAAAAGTAAGTACATGTCGCCTTTATCGATAATGCTACCACCATTAAAAGAAGAAAAGTAGTTGCTATCCAATACCACGCATTATTGTATAGCTTAAAAATAAAACTCATATCAATGTGTAAAGCTGCTATTATCGACATCACAATGAAAAATAATACTAATCCATAAGTTACTACTTTTCGCAGTAGTTCATTGGTTATTTTTTTAGCTATTAATGCAGAAACTAACATGCCCCACATTAGACTAGCTATCGTAAGAAGAAAAAGAACAAACCATTGGGCACAAAAAATTTCCCACTTTATATCCTCACTGCCCCATGGAACAACAAATAGCAGCAGTATTAGCATAATTATACAAAATTCTAGTATCTGAGTTGTTGTTTTCCAATTAACAATGAACTGACGTGATATAGGTAACGATAGCATAAACATGATTTCTTCTCGTTCTCCATACTCAAATTTTAAAGGACCAATTAAGTTACCAACTCCAATAGTAAAAAATACAATAGCAAGCCATTTTTCAATTAATAAAGAAGGAAGATAAATTTTAAAAGACTCTGGCACGTAATGTAAACTCAAAATAAAAAATAGTATCCCTACAGCCAAAGTAAAAATACTTAGTAAGATTCTTTTTTTAGAACACTCACAATTTAATGGTATACCTATTGTTCGAGCAGCGCGTATAAAAGCAGAAGAGAAAAAAGCTTTATATAGCTTCATTCTATACTTTTCACCTCGTGAATAATTTTTTTGTATAACGCTTCTACTGAGCCATCGTTTTTTACTTTACATTTTATATGCCCATGATGAAATATTGCAATTTCATCTGCAATCTCTTGGGCCAAAGATAAATGATGTGTAGAAAGCAAAATAGCTCTTTTCTGAGCTCTACATTCGCGCAAGATATCTTTTAATGTCAAATAACTATCAGGATCTAAACCGTTTGAAGGTTCATCAAGAATAATAATTTTTTTGCCAAAAGTTATTGCAAAACAAAGAACAAGCTTGCGTAACATGCCTTGCGAATAAGAAGCTATTAATTTATTTAAGTGAGAAGTTAAATTAAAAGCGTCTGCGATACTATGAAAACTCAAATTACCACCTTCTTCTAAAGGATAATTATATATACTCTCCATAAATCTTGCAAATTCCCAACCTGTTAATTTGGCGTAGAAAAACGGCGTTTCTGGTAAATATCCAATTTGTTGTCGAATGAATATTTGAGATTCTTTAATTATTTTGTGAAGTGGATTTCCATAAATAAATACCTCACCACTGTCAGGTAATATTTGAGAAGTAATTATTTTAATGAAAGTAGTTTTTCCTGCACCATTAGGTCCTAACAATGATAGTATCTGTCCCTCTGAAAGCTTAAGGTTTATCTTTTCTATTCCTTCAATCCCTTGAGAACTTCTTCGATATATCTTTGTAAGCTCTATAGTTTCTATGGGATACATATGTTATCCTCCCATCTTTTTGCAATAGTTTCGCTATTAGTAATTGGATTATAAATAAATATAACTTTTTTTGTCCAACAATCTTCAAAAGAGGATTTTGACAATTTTATTTTACCGAAATAAGGATCAATAATGCAAATATATTTCTCGTGTATTTTCTCTACCATAACCCAATGATACAAATCTTCTTTCCCAATTAGAACTTTTAACATTAATTTAGCAGGTTTTACCCACCATCCCTCAAATGGGTAATAAATTTTTAAAAGTGTCATCACCTTGCCATTCCTTTTAATACTCTCTTCAATTAGCGTGAGTGTTGCTTCACTATAACCGTAAGCTAAACAACCATGCTTTGAGGCAACCTCAACAATATCTTTCATTGAACTAGGTTCTGGCAATGATAAATCAGAATGAAAAAGCTCAAAATCCATTAAAATTTGGCTTAAAACTGTCTTTCCACAATCAAAATGCTTCATTTGCCTCTGGATTCCATCATCATTTTCATTTCCGAGTCCTAATCCAATTTTCATAATACGTCTAATTATAAAGTCGTTTTTCTTGAAAAAATACGCTAACATAGAAATCAACAACATAAACAATAGAGGCAATACAGCCCATAGAGACAATATAATAATCCCATAATATAAATATTCTATCATGTTTTCCTTTTCTCCTAAAAAAAGATTTAAATAGGTATTTTTATCATTTCATAAATAAAATCTACAGGACAAAGAATCCCAAATTGTGATATCTCATCGGTTACTATCCAAACAAATTTTTTATCGTTTTTTACAATAATATCTTTAAATACGCCTGCAAATGCTAAATTGTTTTGACATCTTAAAACAACACGAAAGCCAATAAGAGACTCATATCGGGAGTTAAAATAAAATTGTGTCCACTGTATAATTAGTATTGAAATAATCATCAAAGGGGGTCATTGAGAATGAATAAAAACGAAATTTATTGAGCCTGCTAAAAACATGGCTCAAGAAGCAAGTATTAAATATGTATTGCTCCAAAGATGATCCTAACCGCCCAGCTTTAAAGCAACTCTTAGAAAACTTGCTCGATTGCTTTATGTTATCGGAAAGAGCAGTCTACCTTGCTAAAAATGACAATGACAAAGGCAATGGTTTTTATTGAAGTAAAACTTGCAACACCTGCCTAACGTCTTGAAATCTCAGTCCCTCGCACACGTACTGGTAATTTCCGACCTTCTATCCTCTTCTTTCCGCTACAAAAGAGTTGATAGTTCAACTACTTCCCTTCTTATGTCGCAACTACGTCAATGGTTATTCTTGAGCGTTCCCTTCTCCAGACTTTGAAAGCTTTGAATCTTCCATATTCCGAAAATGAAATACTAAAAATCAAAGAAGACCTTAAAAATGAGTTTTAGTTTCTAAAAAAGAGAACTACCAACAAGTGCTTTTGCTCTCATCATCGACGGTTATTCAAAAGTGAAGTTAAGGATAATTCTAAAAGCAAACATGCTACTTGCAATGCCAGCCTCGGTATCGACTCAAGAAAGGCAAAAAAGATATCTTTGATATTCTGCCCTTTCTTCGGCAAAGAAAATAAGGCTGATTGGATGAAAGTTTTTGACGATTTACAAGAGGTCTTAAAGAAGTTTTAATTGTCATAAGTGATGATTTCCCTGGTATTATAGATGCTGTCAAACTTGCTTATCCTCTTGCTGACCTTTAGCTTGCTTTTGTCCACCTTGAGCGTAATGTCAGAAAACATATGACAAAAGATGATGCTTCAGCTTTTAACAAGAGTTTGGACAAAATCAAAATCTCTTCTTCTGATTTTGACGAAGCTGTACTGAAATTTAAAGAACTTTGCGATGGATACCTTTCAAAATATCCTCGATTTTATTGCTGCAATATCAGAAAAAGCAGAGTTTTATCTTGCCCATATGAAATACCCTGAGGAATTAAGGAAGCATATTTATACCACAAACGCCGTTGAAAGTGTAAACAGCATGATTGAAAAGACTAGAAGTAAATTCAGGTGGATACTTTCATGGCTTTCATAGTCTTAGAAATTAATATTTACTTAACAAGAAGAGAAGTTACGCCGTACAAAATGGAAAAATGGAGCTTTTCAGTGTTAGAAAATGCATCAATAACATAGCCCAACTTTACAACTTACGTTATAAATTGGAAACACAAAATTCTTGAAAAGTTTCCAAGAAGAATTTTTTCATTTATTACTACATCTACTCTATACGTTTATTTCTTTTATTCAACAACCTATATTGTCAATAAAAATTTCTCTATAAACTTCCTCTAAATCTTTCTTCTTTCTTTTGATTTCTTCTACTCTAATATTCTTTGACATTAAATAGCTATTTATCTCGGTTATATCTGCCCCATCTAACTCAATTTCCACTTCGTTTCCCCCTATGCTGTAATACTTTATATGCAACTCATCAAGAACATTTAAAACTTCTTCTTTTTTACTTTTAAAAATAATTGTGTATTTTTGCGATTGCATAATATCACTTTTTTCTAATTCTTTTATAATTTTTCCGTTATTAATAAAAACAAACTTATCGCATAAATCCTCTAATTCGTCCAATAAATGGGATGAAATAAGAAAAGTTGTGCCTTTTTCTTTCTTTACTTTCTTTATTATTTCCTTGAACTCTATCTTCCCTGTCGGATCTAATCCATTAGTGGGTTCATCTAAGATTACAAATTTTGGATTACCCAATAAGACCTTCGTTAGAGCAAGCCGTTGCTTCAACCCAGTTGAATACTTCTTTACTTTTTTTTTCAACTGCTCTGAAGTAAGTCCACACATCATTGCATTTTCAATTATTTGTTCTCTCGTTACTTTCTTAAAATCTTTCCATAACTTTAAATTGTCAAATCCACTAATATTCTCGTAAAAAGCTGGATTTTCGATTAAAGCATCTACTCCTGCCAACGCTTTTTCCTTTTCCCTGTAAACATCATAACCATTTATTAAAACCTTCCCCCTTTCAGGAAATATGAAACCTACAATTGTCTTCATTGTGGTACTTTTTCCAGCTCCATTTGGTCCAACAAGCCCTACTATTTTCCCCTCTTCTATATCAAAGCTAACAGTTTTCAATATAGTTTGTTTCCCTAATTTTACTTCAATATTGTATACTTCTAAAACTTTTTTCAATTTTGTAATCCTCCCTTTTTTACAAGGTTATTTTTGCAAATGCTTCATTCAACCATTTCATACAACAATGAAAGTTAGGTTAGCTTTATTTTTAGTAAATTAGAGCATAGGAAACAAATAATATGTTTTGATAACAAATTTTCAATGTCCAAAAACAAAACCAAAAAACTCTCCTCTGCAGAATTATAATTTCCATAATATTCCTTTATTTTTAATTGAGTGAAAATTGTTTGAGTTTGTTAATAACAATTTTTAGGGTTTATTTAATTTCATTTTATATTGCAATAAAATACTTATTTAAATTGTATATTAGAAAGTATCTAATTCCTCAATATACTTTTCTTCGCTCAAAAATTAATCCACCTACAAGCAGAAATAAAGTTGTCCACAACACAATAAGACCCAAATAAATCATGCTACTGTTAATTGGTATATTATAAACTCCCGAAATTTCTAGGTTTGCAATCTCTGTACTTACGTAAAGAGAATAAGGATTTAAAAGAAAATAGCTCTTGTTTGTTATATTTGTCCATATAATCTTAGGAATAAATAAAAGAGCACTTATAAATATGAAAGACAAATTTTCATTCCAAAATAGTACATTTACAAACATATTAATTGAAACAAGCATACATAATGTAACAACGGTAATTATTAAAGTACTTATATATTGTTGAATTATCGGCATAAATTCAATTTTTGAAGGATCAATTATTACATCTTTTGCTATAATTTGCCATTTATATATCCTTACAGGAATATCTATTCTTTTGTTTTCTAAACTAAAAAACAAGATGGCAGTGACAAGAATGTTTACAATAACATAAGTCGAAACTATAACAAATGAATTTGATAAAAACTGTGCCATCCATAATTTCATTCTGCTGCAAGGAAGAAGCATCATATTTCTTATTGTCTTATTTTTTACTTCGTTTATTTGAGTACTTTTCAAAAGTGCAAACACAATAAAAACTGGAAGTAAAAATCTAATAAAAACTTCATTTGCCATAGATGCCGTAAATAAGCCATTTTTTGAGTACAACATTTGTTTGTCCCATACATAAATTTTTTTCTCATATAGTTTTCTTAAATAGTGTATTTCTGCTTCCATTTTAAACCTTTCTCTGGTAATTTTCGCCTGTTTAAGTGCATTTTCCATCATTTTTATTCTTTCTTCCATTTGAGTTTTCAAATCATTATTACTTGACAACAATCTTAATTGATTAATTTCTCTTTCTATTTCTTTAATCTTTTCTACCTGATATAAAACTTCTTTTTGTGACCTTTTCTTATTTTTTAACCATTGTAAATACTTCTTTTCACTTTTTAAAGTTTCTTCTTTTGCTTTTATTGTTTCTCTTAAATTAGCTCCCCCAGTAAGTTTTAATCCCCAAAGAGTAAATATAATTGCCAAAATATAACATATAGCCATTGCTACTATTAAATATAAAAACGTTTTGTTATCTAACATCTTTTTAATCTCTAACTTCAACAACTTTGATAATAATTTAAGTTTATTCACTGGTACACATCCTTTCAAGATATTTTAAGTTCTTTAAAAATTGGATGCAAAATACTTTATATAAGATTCAAGTACAACAGCAAATGCTGTTGTACTTGAATTGTAAACAGTTTAATCAAGCAGGCTACGAACAAAGTCTCTCGCATGTGTCTTTATATCTTTGCCTGTTGCTCCTTCTATTGCACCGTCTATTGCACGAATGATTGCACCTCCCACAATTGACGCACCAACTCGTATTGCAAACATTGCAACTGGACCTACTCCACCTTCCACCTTACACATCTCTTTTTCATTTAGTACTAAAAAGCCTTTCAAAGCAACCTCATTCATAACACCTCAAACCTCCTCTTTATATGATTTTATTTTTACTATACTCCAACCCCTCACAGCCGGCTGATAGAAGGGTTGTTGCCTCACCTCATAACCTCAATCCCATCTTTTCTAAAACCCATTCAATCACTCGCTTTTGCTCAACCACTATGCTCATCTCACAGGCTTGCCCTGCTTTCAAATTAATACCCGTTGGAACATTCTTCACTTCTACTTCAACCTCATAAAACCCTTGCCCATTTTGAGTTACTACCTTTATATCCCGCGATACCTTAACAACTTGTCCTTCTACTACATTCAAGCCATCTGTTCCTGCCAATTTCACTTTTACACTTTGCCCTCTTTCTATACCACTGCCTTTTGTGTTTGGTATGTATCCAATAACCTTAAATCCTTTCGCTTGGCTGCCAACTATTCTGCCAATCTCAGCTCCACCATTTATCACCGCTCCACTGACCAATTCAGCACTGTATTCAACATAACCATCTTTTTCCGCTCTTATATTACAGCTTTCTATCAACTTCTCTGTTTCATCTAAACTGATTTTTAAATTCTTTATTTCATTACTTAGATTATTAATCTCATTATCAATCTGCTGTAGCACATCCAGCTTATACTTCTCAATATCTCCTTTTGTATCATCACCTGAAATGTTTAGCAGCTTCAGCTGCCCTTCTACTTTCTGTTTTTGTAAAATCAACTCATTTTTTGTCTGCTTTAGCTCATCAAGCTTTGAATCTATTTTCGATACTAAAATCTTCTTCTGTATATCACTACCATCCAATTTTGCCTTCACCTGCTGATTGTAAACTTCTATTTCATTTAACATAAATCCCAAATACCCTATATCATATTTGGCAAGCTTAATTTGTTCACCTTTGTCGACAATCTCTTTTATTTCTTTCAACGTGCTTTCAAATTTATCAATATTTTTGATTTTCTCATCCAAACTCTCCGTCTGCTTTTTAAAATCCATTATACTGTATTCTCTTTGTACTCTTGCTTCTTCTGCAGCTTTTCTTAATTCGTTTACCTCATAACTATAGCTCAAGTACCTCAAATAGTATGCATTATTTTTATTCCTGAGACTTTCTCCTTTTTCTATGCTATTTCTCAATTCTTTCAAATCATCAATCTTTTTCTCATATTCGCCCAATTGCTGTCTTAACAAATCCCTCTTCTTTACATACTCCTCATCATCAATTTTAAATAGAACCTCACCTTTCTTTACATATTCACCTTCTTTTACAAAAACCTCTTTTACCTTCCCTCCAACATAACTTATCACCTTTGCTTCATCTTCCCAAGGTCTTATTATTCCTTGAACCTTCACATTTATATCAATTTTCCCTGCAATACTCCACAAAACAAGTCCTATTATTAAGGCAAGCAAAATGTATGTAATAAAAAGTCCATACCTTGGAATCTCTGACTCGTACAAAAGCTTACTTTCCCTAAGCTCTCCAAAATCATATATTACCTCTCTCATCTTCCAGCTGCACTCCCAACAAAATCCAATAGCCCTTTTTGCTCAAGTCCTTCAAGCTGCTCTCTCCACAGGTTATAATAATATCCTTTCTTTCTCATCAGCTCCTCATGCGTTCCTACCTCTACTATCCTACCTTCATGCATTACCACAACCTTATCGCACTTTAATATGGTCGATAGCCTGTGCGCTATTATTATGGTTGTTATCCCCTCACATACCTTCTCTATAACCTTCCCTATCGCCTGCTCGGTTACAGAGTCAAGGTTGCTGGTCGCTTCATCCATTATTACTATCTCAGGATTTTTTAAAAGTGCCCTGGTTATTGCTATTAGCTGTTTCTGCCCGCCCGACAAATTAGCTCCATTCTCTTCTATCATGGTATTGTATCTCAAGGGAAGTTTTGCTACAAATTCGTCCAGCGTTGTTAATTTGCTCACTTCAATTACTTCTTCCATTTTTAAATCCCTGTTTCCAAGCACCAGATTCTCAAATATCGTACCACTGAACAAGAAGATGTCTTGAGATATATATGCTATCTTTTCCCTCAAATGCCTCTTGTTTATATCTTTTAAATTGTATCCATTTATCCTTATCTCACCGCTTTCATAATCATAAAATCCTAAAAGCAGTTTTGCCAATGTAGTCTTCCCTGAACCACTCTCCCCTACTATCGCTATTCTCTCTCCACTTCTTATCTTAAGATTTATATCTCTTAGCACAAGCTGTCTTGTACCGTATCTGAAGTTCAAACCTTCTATCTCTATATCACCTTTCAAACTTGGAGCTAACTTCTTGTCTTCGTCCTCTTTAAACTCACTCTCAAGTTCCAAAATTTCACTAAGCCTCTCGGCTGCAACTATTGCTGTCTGCAACATCGGCTGCAATCCTATCAAGTTCTTTATCGGGTCTACAAAGTATGCAAGCAGTGCATTGAACGTAAACAACTCTCCTATGCTCATCTGCCCATTTATTACCTTGTGTGCTCCTACCCATAGTATTACCATAACACCTACCGCTGCTATACCAGTACTTATATTACTCTGCAAATTGTTTAGATTCGCTACCTTGAACACATCTTTTAAAAGCTTTACAAACTTACTTTCTGTCTTAAAATTTACATCTTCTTCTATATTGAATGCTTTTACTACTTCTATTCCACTTAGTGACTCTACCAAATATGATGTCAAAATTGCATTGTCTTCCATCTCCTGTCTGTTCGCTTCCCTCAATGCCCTGTTAAATCCAAACACCACCGCTGCATATAGCAAAACCATCACAAGGGCTATAAAAAACAGCGTTGAATTTTGCAGATACAAAACACTTGCGCCTACCACTGCCATTATGCTGTCTATCATTAGCGTCAGCGTTGCACCTGATACTGCATCCCTTATCTTTGACGCATCCATAAACCTCGAAATTATCTCTCCTATCTTTCTGCTACCAAAAAAACTCATCGGAAGCTCAATCACATGTTCATAATACCCCAGCATCAGTTTAATGTCCAATCTCTGACTCAAATGTATCAAAAGTCTTACCCTGAATGCTCCTAATATCACCTTAAATATCGTAATCAATATCGCACCTGCTGCTATAACATGAAGAGTATTGTTCAAAAGATTCGGTATTACATCATCCATCAAAAACTTGTAATAAAACGCTGCCCCTATCCCAAGCAACGTATATACAATTGACACTGCAAAAATATTCAATATCAAGCCCTTCTGCGGACTTAATAGCTCAAAAAACTTTTTCAAAACTCCCTCTTGTTTTCCTTTCTTGAATCTCTCATTTGGTACAAGAAGTATCAAAATGCCTGTCCATATTTTAAAAAACTCTTCTGGATTTAGCTTAACTATTCCTTTGGCCGGGTCCGCTATCACTATCCTTTCTTTTCTTATCTCATGTATTACAACATAATGAAACAGCTTGCCATCTATTAACACATGCGCTATACACGGAAGAGGTATTTTTTCAAATATTGCCTCCTTAGTTTCTGCTCTGACTGCTTTTGCATCAAATCCAAGCTCTTTTGCCGCTTTTACAACTCCATATGCTGTGGTGCCAAACCTGTCTGTTCCTGCCATCTGCCTTATTCTGGCTATCGATACTTCTTTTCCATATTGCAAGCAAACTGTTGCTAAGCTCGCTGCTGCACAATCGGTTATATCATGCTGCTTTACACAATAGTATCTCCTTCTCATCTCTCCATCCCACTTGATTTTTGGTATGTTTGCTTCTCTATTCTCTTATTTAGGCTATTTTGTACTCAAGCTATTTTTCCTGTAAACTTCTTCTTGGAATTTCTATGCAAATTTTATCTTATACATTTTCACTCTGTCAATCTCGTTTTTTTTTTTTTTTTTAGCCCATTTTCAACTAAATTTTGAGCTCAGAATATACTTTTCTTTAAATAGCTTAAATTTTCTTAAATTTTCTTGAGTTTTTAAAATAATAAGTTTGAAAATTGTTTATCTTACTATGACTTTATAAATAAAACAAGACATATATGGCTAAATTTAAACTTCTTTAGTCCTCTTCTTTTATTACTTTTTATCTTTAATCTTAGAGTTTTATTACCTTCTCAATTGTCATAAAAACTTTTGAAAATTTTTTATTTTGAGTTTCAATAAGATTAGTCAATGACATACTCTTTTGTGATGCGTTTTTGTTTTCTCTTGCTTTAATTTTACCTCACAGAGGATAGCTTTTGTATATCCATCTATTTTCTTTTCTGTTAATCAGTTATATTCAATAAACTGTTAATTTTTATTTAAATTGCTTTTAATTCTTAAAAATTACTATCTAAATTTTTGTTAAAAATTTAATCCTTAAAAAAATTGAAAAGGCTGCTTGTATGCAAATTCATTTAAATATGCTTACAAAACAGCCTTACAGAAAAACCTAAAATAGCTAAATTTTAAAATTCCTAATTATCTCAACAGCCATCTCATATTTTTCGAAAGGTGGCATTATGTAAATGCCGCTTACCATGTGTTTTATTTTCTCAACTATCTCACAGGCAATCTCTACGCCCTCTTTTGCAGGTTCCTTGGAACTGCGCATTCTCTCACGGATTTTGTCAGGTATTGTGATTCCTGGCACCTCATTGTGCAAAAACTCGGCGTGGCGTGGTGACCTTAGCGGCAAAATTCCGCCTAAAATTGGTGGGAGTTTAAAATCAACCTTTTCAAAAAATTTCTCTAAGGTTTCCGGTTCGTAAATTGGCTGTGTTTCTATAAAGTGCGCCCCATTTTCAATCTTGTGCTTGAGCTTTTCTATCTCTTTCCCCAAATCATCTGCATTAAGATTTAGCGCAACGCCTATTGTAAAGTTTGTCGCCTTACCAATTGGATTGCCCATGTAATCTGTACCGTTATTTAGCCTGCTTAAAATCAAAACAAGACCTTCAGAGTTAACATCAAAAACAGGTTTTGCCTGTGGATGGTCACCAATTGATGGCGGGTCACCTGTGAGCGCCAACACATTTTTAACCCCAAGCGCTGCTGCACCCAGAAGCTCTGACTGAAGAGAAATAAGGTTTCTATCCCTGCATGTAAAGTGCAGTATTGACTCCATACCCAGTTCTTCTTTGAGTATATGAGCAAGAGCAATTGGAGAGATTCTGACCCTTGCCATTGGAGAATCTGCAATGTTTACTGTATCTGCCCCAGCCTCTTTTAAAAGCTTCACACCCTCTTTTGTCTTTTCAAGCTCAATTCCTTTCGGAGGACTTATCTCAACAGTAAAGATAAATTTCTTACCAAGTTTTTGAGAAAGTTCAGATGGGGTGTCTTTTAAAACTGCTTTCTGTTCTTCTTTTCTTTCAACCACTTCAATCTCTAAGGAAGGTGAAACCTCTTTTATCTTTTCTTTGACAGCCTTTATATGTTCAGGACCTGTTCCACAGCATCCTCCAACAATCTTTGCGCCAAGTTTGAGATATTCAGGAACAAACGATGCAAAATAATTCGCCGATGTTGAAAAAACAGGTCGTCCTTGAATAAGCTGAGGGTATCCCGCATTCGGCTGGACAGAAAATGGACCTTTCAAATGCTGTGAGAATATTTTCAATGCCTCTAAAGTTTTTTGCGGTCCATTGCCACAGTTAAGTCCTACAACATCTGCATCTGTGTATTTCAAAAATTCTATAACCCTGTAAATATCTTCCCCATATACTGTGCTCAGCTCTTTGGTAAAAGAAAACTGAATTATATATGGAATTTCATCATTTAGTTCCTTCAAAGCTTCAATTGCGATTTGAACCTCATGTGTTGATGCAGCTGTCTCAAATATTATCGCATCAACCCCTTCGTCCAAAAGAAAATAAAGCTGTCTTTTATATACATCTTTTGCTTTTTTATCATCTATCTCAAAGCCATTGCCAACTGGTTTTCCAAGGGGTCCAACACTGCCTATGACATAAACTTTATTCTCTGCTACTTCTTTTGCAATCCTGACAGCACTTCTGTTTATCCTCTCAACCTCGTTTTCAAACCCAAAAACCTTGAGCTTGCACTCATTTGCCCCAAAGGTGTTAGTTTCAACACAAGTTGCACCTGCTAAAATATAGTCTGTATGAATTTGCTTTACAAGCTCAGGATTTGCTACATTTGCCCACTCAAGTGGAAAATCAACCGAAAATCCTCTCAAAAGAAGCTGTGTACCCATTGCACCGTCAAAAATTACAATAGCCTGCTCTTTTAAAAATTCTCTAAAGTTTTTTTTCAATTTGCGCCCTCCTCATCATATACTTATATCTGCACATTGACCGCGCTTTTGCCGTGTATGCTTGATACTGCCCCATATACACCAAAGTAATACCTTTCAATAACATCTACATGAGACTTTGTCTCTATATTAAAAATATAAGGTTTTTTAGAAAAGTCCTGAGATTCTATTAAAAATTCTTTTAAAAGCTCAGGCTCTATATTCTCATCAATATCAACAAATATCACATCCTCTTCAAGCCCTGCAAGTTCAAAGACAGCTTCGCTTAAGAAATCATTTGTGAGTTTGAATTCATAAACACTAAATTTTTGAGAAATATCAAGCAAGGAATAAATTGATGTTATAAACTTCTTCTGTGTGCTACTCTCAAATGAAACCTCTTTTCCTTTTAAAACCTTAGATATTGACCTGATATACTCAGGGTTTGTGCCACAGCACCCACCATAGAGTCTGACTCCATTTTCAACAAACTCATCTGCCAAATTTACAAACTCAGGTATGCAGCTTTCATATACAGTCTTGCCATCAATTACCTTGGGCAACCCTGCGTTTGGCTTTACTGAAAGCGGAACAAATGAAAAAACCTGCATCTGCTTTATAATTTCTAAAAGCTGTATCGCACCACCAGAACAGTTAGCACCAACAATGTCACAGCCAATTGAACTAAAATAGTAAGCTGCAACCTCAGGAGGAGTTCCCATCAAAAGCCTTTTGTTTTGCTCAAACGTAAGAGATACCAAACAGGGTATATCTATGTTAAGATCTTCTTTTGCCTTTTTAAAAGCATAAAATGCAGCCTTTGCTTCTTTTATATCAGACATGGTTTCGATTGAAACAAAGTCAGCTCCTGCCTCAATTCCGCTTAGAATCTGTTCGTAAAATATACTTTCTGCCTCATCAAAGCTAAGATCACCTGAGGGAATAAAAAGCCTGCCTGTTGGTCCAACAGAGAGCCCAACATACCCGTTATACTCTTTTGCAACCTCTTTTGCAAGTTTGACCGCACATTTGTTTATATTCTCAACCTCATTTTCAAGTCCATATTTCTTGAGCTTTTCTCTGTTTGCACCAAAGGTGTTTGTCTCAACACAGTCAGACCCAGCTTCAAAGTACTGCCTGTGAATAGACGAAACTACATCCTGCCGTGTTACCGACCACAAATCAGGACATTCATCTTCTGTCAAGCCATTTTGAATAAGCTGAGTGCCCATCGCCCCATCAAAAATCAATACCCTTCTGTAAAGCTCATCTTTTAGCAATGCCAATACCATCCTCTCTTTTAGATTTTAAAAAAAGCTGCTTAAAAAGATTAAGCAGCCCCTCCAAAATACTTATTCATTGTTATCTTCATCATTTTCTTTTTGGTTTTCCTTTTTTGTTTCTTGTTGTGTGATTTCATCAGCAACCTGCTCACTGAAATCTGACTGAATAAGCTTCAAAACAGCTTCCAGTGCTTCTTTCTCATCCTCGCCATCTGTAATAATTGTTACTTCATCGCCATAGTCCACCATAAGCGACATCAAACCCATTATACTCTTTGCGTTGGCTCTTTTTTCATCTTTTTCTATTAAAATTAGGGATTTGAACTTACTTGCAACCTGAACAAGCAGGGCTGCAGCGCGTGATGTGATCCCCTGAGAATTTTCAATCTTCATGTGAAGGCTTTGCATATACTACTCCTCCTTTTCTAAGTTCCTCGGCAATTTTATCTATTTTCCTCAGCCTATGATTGACACCAGATTTGCCAAGTGGTTTTTCAAGCATATTACCTAATTCTTTCAAAGAGGCATCTTTATATTTAATCCTAAGGCGTGCTATCTCTTGCAGATTCTGTGGAAGGTTTTCAATACCAATTGTTCTTTCAATAAATTCAATATTTTCTATATGCCTCATAGAAGCATTTATAGTCTTTTCTAAATTAGCTGTTTCACAATTGACAAGACGGTTGACATTGTTTCTGAGCTCTTTTACTATGCGAATATTCTCAAGTTCTAAAAGTGAAGAATGTGCTCCAATTATGTTTAAAAAGTCAACTATTCTATCACCTTCTTTTAAGTATACTACATAATGAGACTTTCTTTCAACAATTTTTGCCTCAAACTCAAAACTCTTTAAAACCTTCTGCAAAAACTCGGCATCATCCTTTGTTTTTACATCAAACTCCAAATGATACATTTTCTCAGGGTTTGTTATGGAACCGCACGACAAAAATGTTGCCTGTAAAAAAGCCTTTCTGCAGCATTTTTTCCTCACAAGCTCCTCTTTTAGCGAAAAACTGAGATGATACTCTTTTGCACCTTTTCTGACAAAATGAAGGTTTTTCAATATGGCAATGTTGTCATTGCTTGGAGGCAGAAAGATGGTATATACATAGTTTTTCTGCAGCTTACTATTTTTCTTGATACTTACCTCACAGTGTTTTGAAAACCCGTTTTTCATGAGAAGGAAAAAAGACCTTGCAGTCTGAGCATTCTCAAATGAAGTTTTAAATGAAAAAGTACCATCAAGTTCATATATGACCCCTGTGAATTTCAAAAATGCTGCAGCTGCAGCCTTCACACAGCAGGAATTTTGAGAAAGTTTTTTGCTCACTTCTGCTTTTGCAGTTGATGAAAAAGACATTTTAGTTACCTCCAAAACAGAAGCATGCTTTCAAACCCTTTAGTTCCTAAACGGTTTACTAAAATTTTTCAATCTCAGATATCCTAACCTATACTCATGAATAACATCCTTACCAAAAACTATGTTGCTAAGAAGCCTCGCAAGCTTTGCTGAGTTGTGACGAATAAGGCCGTTAGAAATACTCAAAAGTCCTTCTTCTATAACCTTATATCCCTTTTCCACAGTTTTCTTGTCAGCAAAAACAGGCTGTGCACCATCTTCTCTGTATCTTTCAAGCACATCTGAAGGAATGGGCTGATTGTTAACAATAACAATGTCAAAAATCCTTCCACCACAATGTCTCTCTATTGCTTCTATATGGTCACACAAGAGGTATCCGTCAGTTTCACCAGGCTGTGTCATAATATTTGCAACGTAAATCTTTTTGGCTCTGCTTTTCTTTATACTCTCAACAACCTCCTTGAACACAAGATTTGGCATAATGCTTGTATAAAGGCTCCCCGGTCCGATTATTATCACATCCGCCTTTTCAATCTCATCCAGAACTTCAGGATATGGCTTTGCATCAGATGGAGTTATAAAAACTCTTTTTATTGGGGTCTTAGAATTTTTCACCTCTTCAGGAATTTTTGACTCGCCAACAACCACTCTGCCATCTTCAAGCTCAGCACAAAGATTAATATTGTCAAGAGTCACAGGCAAAACTTTACCACGAACAGCTAAAACCTCGCTCATAAGCTTTACCGCTTTTTCAAAACTGCCTGCAATTCCTGTCATCGCAGCTAAAAACAGATTGCCAAAACTCTGACCTTTAAGGCTTCCCTCCTTGAACCTGTAATTCAAAAGCTTTTGCATAATCTCTTCTGTGTTTGCCAAAGCTAAGATGCAGTTTCTGATATCCCCTGGTGGAAGCATACCAAGGTCTTCTCTGAGCTTTCCTGACCCTCCTCCATCATCTGCAACAGTTACGACTGCTGTGATGTTTGCAGTAAGGTTTTTTAACCCCCTGAGCATTGTAGAAAGTCCTGTACCACCACCGATTGCAACAATCCTTGGCCCTTTTTCCAAAAACCCTTTTGAATATATAGCATCAAATATGGTTTTCTGACTTATTCTGTATGGCAAACTTTTGTTCAAAAGCCCTATAAACCCCTTTGTTAAACCCATTAGCGAAATTAAAAAAACTCCAATTCCTAAAACAAATAATCCTATGCGAAAAGAAAAGCGAAGTTCCACCGAAACATTAAAAATATCAATGCTTTTTGCTAACGAAGCTGAGATTAAAATAATACTGAATAACATTAAAAAAATCCATCTTTTTATATACATACCTGGTTTTAGGAAATCAAATATCATTGGCATGTCACCCTTTTTTATCTTTCTCTATATCTCTATGAAATATTGAAACTTTATATCCCTGGTTTTCAATAGTCTTTTTAAGCTCTTCAGCCACTGTGACAGAACGGTGCTTGCCACCAGTACAGCCAATTGCAATTACAAGCTGCCCCTTCCCTTCTTCTGCATAATTTGGTATTAAAAATAAAATCAGGTCAAAAAGTTTTTGCAAGAATTCTTTTGTGACGTCCCAACTTAAAACATATTCTTTTACTTCAGGGTCTTTGCCTGTTTTGTACTTGAGAGTATCCACATAAAACGGGTTAGGGATGAATCTGACGTCAAAAACAAGGTCAGCATCAAGCGGAAGCCCGTATTTGAACCCAAACGACATAATAGTGATTAGCATTGCCTCTTTTGACTTTTGCTGGACAAAAATCTCAAAGAGTTTCTCTTTTAAATCCTTGGGCAAAAGCGTTGATGTATCAATCACAAAGTCAGCATACCTTTTTATATCCTCAAGCTTTTCTCTCTCCTTTTGAATGGCTTCTAAAATGCTGCCATCACCTTCATGACTCAGAGGATGTTTTCGCCTTGTCTCTTTATATCTTTTTATAAGAACCTCATCATGGGCATCTAAAAAGAGAAGTTTGAAGTTACGGTCATCCTTTTTCAGCTCCTGAAGAACATCTTTGAAGTCGTCAAAAAGTTCACCACCACGAATGTCTACAACCGCAGCAATCCTCGAAATCTTCTCTTTTGTTGCACTTGCAAGTTCAGCAATCTTGGGTAAAAACTGTGGTGGTAGGTTATCTATACAAAAAAATCCCATGTCTTCAAACGCCCTTATTGCCAAGCTCTTACCAGCTCCTGACATGCCAGTTATTATTACTATCTCCAACAAAACCACCCTTTTTATCTTCTATTTTGTCCATCCACTGGTACAAAAAGTGGTGTCTCAAACTCGCCTATGAACTGAATCTCGGGTTCAAGCAAAATTCCAAATTTTTCGTACACAGTTTTCTGAGCAAGATAGATGAGCTTTCTTACATCCTCAGCTTTAGCATCTCCTAAGTTTATGATAAACCCTGCATGTTTTTCTGATATACACGCACCGCCTATTCTGTATCCTTTCAATCCTGCATCCTCGATGAGCTTTCCTGCAAAGTTGTTTGGCGGTCTTTTAAACACAGAACCGGCACTTGGATAAGAAAGAGGCTGTTTTTCTCTTCGTCTTTTTGAAAATTCATTTGCTTTTTGCAAAGGAGATATATCTTCTCTGTCGGCAAACTTGAGGCAAAATGCTGCTCTGAGAAGTACCATTTTTTCTTCTTTTAACCGGCTGTGCCTGTAAGAAAATCTCATATCTGTCCTACCAAGTTCTACTGGGTTCAAGTTCTCATCTAAAACCTCTGCCCATTCAAAGACCTCTTTTATCTCACCATCGTATGCACCAGCGTTCATGTACACAGCACCACCAACAGTGCCAGGAATTCCTACTGCAAACTCCAAACCTTTTAGACCTACTTCGCACGCTTTTCTTGCAACCTGAGAGAGCATTGCTCCACATTCTGCTTCAATCAAATTTCCATCTATTTTAAAAAAGTCTATTTTGACTGTAGTAATTATCGCACCATCAAAGCCTTTATCAGAAACAAGAATATTTGAGCAGTTCCCAACAACAATGTAGTTTATCGCTTTATCCTTTGCCACAGTTAACACTTCGATAAGTTGTTTAGTATTTTTAGGAAATACTATATATTTCGCTTCTCCACCTATTTTGAATGTTGTGAACTCTTTTAGTGGATGGTCTTTTAGAAACTCAATACCTGAATTTTTTAAATACATTTCAAATTCCATTTTTCTATCACCTTAAAAACATCCATTTCAAGTTTTATTATATTATATTTAAACAAAAAATTTAATTATTTTTTATCTCAACTGCCTCAATGCCATCTTCCCATGGTTTGAGCAGTATAGAAAATAAACTCTTTAGAGCTTTAGCACTACCTTTTTCAAAAAGCCATAAATCTTCATGTTCTTTTTTAAGTATGACCGGCATACGGTTGTGAATATGTTTTATTTCATCAGCTGGCTCTGTTGTAAGAATAACAAAACTGTCAACGGTCATCCCACCTTCAAGCTCAATTCTTTTGTAAAGCCCTGCCATGTAAAAGATATTGCAATCCTTAGGTTTTATGAAAAACTTTTGTTTTTTGCTGCCATCTTTCTTCCACTCAAAA
Organism: Caldicellulosiruptor kronotskyensis 2002; assembly: GCF_000166775.1. NCBI lineage: Bacteria > Bacillati > Bacillota > Caldicellulosiruptorales > Caldicellulosiruptoraceae > Caldicellulosiruptor > Caldicellulosiruptor kronotskyensis. The sequence continues at coordinate 2,514,062 of NC_014720.1, forward strand.
AAACCCTGAGCAGGAATCAGACATCTGTTTGATATTATGCTGGAAAACAGAGGCTTTTCCAAGATAGACTCAGCTCTTGCATTTATTATAACCTCTTTCTTGTTTTGAAGAGGCAATCCCCATCTTAAAATCTCAGCTTCTCTATGAAAATCCTTTGACACAATTGATGCAGCAAACTCTGTAGGAAATATCTCACCCGATTTCATTTTCTGTAAAAGGGGACTTCCTTCATATTTTTGAGAAATCTCATCTAAGATTTTTTTAATCTCATCAATGTTCTCATCAAGATTCAAAAAGTATCTCCCGCACATAAAAATCAGCCTCCAAAGACCAGTTTTAGCTCCTCATACATATCCTTTATTGAACCATATATCAAATCTGGTTTCAAAGTTGAAGCCTCAACATCTTCCATCTTTGTCTCACCAGACAGCACTAAAGCAGCAACCATACCGCTATCCTTTGCCATTTTCATGTCTGTGTAAAGCCTGTCTCCTATCATCGCAATCCTGCTTTTGTCAACCTTTTTGAGGTTCGAGATTATATCAACCATTATGGAAGAAGGTTTGCCAACAAATACAGGTTTTTTCTTTGTTGCATTCTCAAGCATGATGCAGATAGACCCGCAATCTGGAATATATCTTCCACCATCTAAAGGACAGACAAGGTCTGGGTTTGTTGCCAAAAAAGGAACTCCTCTTCTTATAAGCTCACATGCATCTAAAAGCTTTTTGTAGGTAAGAGTAGTATCAAATCCTACAACAAGATAGTCTATATTGTAGTTTGGACTGTCAACAACAACGATGCCCATCGACTTTAGCTCTCTCTTTAAAGATGTTGTGCCAACAACATATACTCTTGGTGGTTTTTCTTTTTTGTGGATTGTCTTTATATAAATTCCCATTGCCTGACCTGAAGTAAATACGTTTTCTTTTGTAATCTCAAAGCCTATGTTCAAAAGCTTTAAATAGTAATCTTCTGAACTTTTTGATGAATTGTTTGTCAAAAATAGAAAGTCTTTTTGATTTTCTTTCAAGAGTTTAATAAACTCTCTTGCACCTTCAAATACCCTTTCACCAAGATATACTGTGCCGTCCAAGTCAAGCAGGAAAAGGTCTATGTTTTTTAGAATGCTTTTATTCTTCATTTACAAGCTTCCCCTTTTTCATTTTTTTGATGCTACCAAAGCCAAAAGCCTTTTTGCAAAATCTTCATAGCACTTTTTAGCATTGAAATTCTCTTCCCATGTTTCTCTTGCACCATAGCAAAACCTTTTATAATCTTCTTCACTCATAGTAGCAAATCTTTCTATAAGGTTTGCAAGTTCAAACTCTGAAAAGTCTTTGTCAAGCAAAAAGCCATTTTTCCCATTTTTCACAATCTCTTTAGTTCCACCAACATCTGTTGCTACAACAGGTATTCCATATGACATTGCTTCCATGATAGACACCGGAAGACCTTCTGACTGGCTTGTGTTTACAAATAGATTAAAGTTTTCTTTTGCATACAGGTTCAAAATATCATCATTTTTCATAAAACCTAAGAATTTGAATTGAATGTTGCTTTTTTTGCCCAGCTTTTCTTGAGCATATGATCTTATTTTTTCAAAAAGTTCACCATCGCCAATGTGAGTCCACGAAATTTTGACGCTGTCAATCTTCTCAAGGCTATCAACAATCTTATCAATTCTCTTCACAGGGGCAAGCCTTGCACAGCTGACAATCTTGAAAATCTCATCTCTTTTCTTATCTATGTTTACACTGTATCTATTAAAAGTCCCTAAGTACGACACTTCTGCTTTGTCAGTTTGATACCTCTTGTTTATATAGTCAGCACCCATTTTTGAACAAGCAAAAACTTTATCAATATTTTTAAGAATAAACTTTTTGCATGGCTGAGGATAGCTCTCTTCATATAAATCTCCTCTGTGTGCTCTTGAGACTTTCAGGGCAAACGGCTTGTCGCAAAGTGCCACTGATAGTGCTAAAAAGTGAAACCAGTATGAATAAAGGATAGTGTCTTGCACATTAATATTATATTTATTTATAAATCTTTCCAAATTGGTAAGTGTAACGTTTGTAATGAAAGTCCATCTAAAAAGCATCCATAAACTTAAAAGTTTGTATGAAAAAGGCTTTAAAGAAAATACGGCTTTGAATGTTTCATTTACTATAATCTTTAAAAGTTTAGGCTTCAAAAGTAAAATATCTTTTAAACCAAATTCTATGTCTGTCACTTCAATTTTAGGATTTTGAATGTATTTTTTTAGGTTTTTCAGTTTCTTTGGCAGTACTCTGCCCGGCCAGATTGGTACGATATATATCTTATTGAAAAACTTTGCCAAAATATCTATTTCATTTCCAACAAAAACATCCCTTTTTGGATGCGGATAGCCTATAGTAAGAAGAATCAAGTCCAACTTTCTTGTCTCCCCTTTTAATAAAACTTATCCTTTTTTGAGTTTATCACTCAAGCATTGAAATAGTCAACACAGCTTTAAATCAAAGATATAAATATAAGCTTGACTTATAAAAAAATTTATTTTAAAATAAACATATGAACAATTATTCAAATGTTCAATCTTAAAATTGAGGTGAAAAGAATTTGAAAAACCAAGAAGTATCAAAAAAGATTGATTTGTGCAGCTGTAGTGTAATCCACAATAATATTGTGCAAAAAGTAAAAGAAAGTCTTCCAGATGAAGAAGTTATGTTCGACCTTTCTGAGTTTTTCAAGGTTTTTTCAGACTCAACACGCATAAAAATATTAAGCAGTCTCTTGGTTTCTGAGATGTGTGTATGCGACTTAGCAGCAGTCTTAAATACATCCCAGTCGGCAATATCTCACCAGCTAAGGCTATTAAAAGCTTTCAGGTTAGTGAAGAGCAGAAAGGCTGGAAAAGTTGTGTATTATTCTCTTTCGGATGACCATGTAAAAAGTATAATTGAACTCGGTCTTGCGCATCTTAGCGAAAGCCAGTAGATGAAAGGATGAGACAAATTTGTCAAAAGTAAATGTAGAATTAATTTTGGAAAATCTTTCATGTGCTAATTGTGCTCAAAAAATTGAAGAAAAAGTGGCAAAACTCTCTTTTGCAGAGGATGTTTCGCTAAATTTTGTAACAAAGAAACTCTCGGCAAAGGTTGATCAAAATTACCACGAAATATTTATTGAATCAGTAAAGAAGATTGTAAACGAAATTGAACCTGAGGTAAGAGTACTTGTGGCACCAAAAGAAAAATCAATACTAAATATAGGCGATATCTCAGCATTAGTAATTTCTTCTATATTTTTTGGAATAGGTGTTCTTACAAAAAGAGAAAATTTTGCCTTAATCTTTTTTATTCTCTCATACTTTCTTTCAGGAAAAAGTGTTATATTAAACTTCTTTAAAAACCTTCGAAAATTTCAAGTATTCGATGAAAATTTCTTAATGACAGTAGCAACACTATCAGCTATTTTATTAAAGGAATACCCAGAAGCAGCCTCCGTTATGCTTCTTTACAAAATCGGTCAAATTCTTGAGGATGTTGCACTAAACAAGTCAAGAAAAACCATACAGGCTCTCAAACACCTTGAAATAGAGTATGCAAACTTGAAAATTGGCAATAGCATCAGGAAAGTAAATCCAAAAGATATTGTACCTTACGATATAGTGGTGGTAAAACCGGGTGAAAGAGTACCGGTTGATGGAATTGTAGTATCTGGAAAGTCATTTTTGGATACTTCTGCTATCACAGGAGAATCAAAACTTTTTGCTGTTCAGCCAAATGACAAAGTTTTAGCTGGCAGCGTGGTAGTTGACGGGTTTTTGGAAGTCAAAGCTCAAAGTTTTTACAAAGATTCTGCACTTCACAGAATAGTTGAGATTGTTGAAAATGCATCTGTAAACAAATCTAAAACCGAAAAGTTCATAACAAGATTTGCAAAGGTTTATACACCGTCGGTAGTTATTATAGCAATAATATTAGCTATCTTGCCACCACTGTTATTTGACCAACCTTTTTCGCTGTGGATTTACAGGGCTGCTATCTTTTTAATCATCTCCTGCCCTTGTAGTCTTGTTATATCTGTGCCACTTTCCTATTTTGCTTCAATTTCAAAGCTTTCTTCGAAGGGAATATTAGTAAAAGGTTCTCAATATATAGATATTCTTGCATCAAAAATAGGCAGTTTCCTTTTTGATAAAACTGGAACAATCACAAATGGGACTCTTTCTGTTGAAAAGATAGTGCCTGTGGAAATTTCTCAACAAGAGTTTTTAAAAATTCTTATAAGTATCGAAAGTCTTTCGAATCACCCAATAGCAAAATCTATATTAAGCCAAGTTGAACAAAAAGATATTTCTCTTTCTTCAGTACAAGAACTCAAAGAACATCCGGGAAGAGGAATAGAAGGAATTGTTGAGGGCAAAAAGGTTTTAATAGGCACAAAGGAGTTTTTGCAGGAAAATGGAGTTAAAATTGAGTATAGCTTTGAAAAATCACCCGAATTTTTGTACATTTATGTATCGTGTGAAGGTAAATTCTGTGGGTATGTTGCCTTGAAAGATTCTTTGAAAGATGACGTAAAAAAGGTTTTTAACCGCCTCAAAAGTCTTGGTTCAAAAATATACATCCTGACAGGTGACAAAAAAGAGGCGGCTGAAAAAATTGTTAAAGACCTTCCGATAGACGGCATTTACTCAGAGCTTCTTCCAGAAGAAAAGGTAAGAATTGCCGAAAAAATAAAACTTGAAAATAAAGAGTTGGGATATGTTGTATATGTGGGAGATGGAACAAATGATTCGCCAGTACTCTCTGTGTGTGATGTGGGAATTTCATTTGTAAAAAACAGCAGTTATCTTGCAACATTGGCAGCAGATATTGTTCTTCTTGATGAAAAGCTATATAAGATTGTAGATTTGATAAAAGATTCAAGATTCACAAGAAAGATTGTTATTCAAAATATCGTTCTTTCTCTGGGGATAAAATTTGCAGTAATGTTTTTAGGAATTCTGGGAGTAGCAAATCTGTGGGAAGCAGTTGTGGCAGACACCGGTGCAATGCTTTTAGCAGTTTTAAATTCTTTGAGAGTGCTCAAAAGATAAAAAAAGAGGTATAATATTTAAGAGGGGGTTTTGCTTTTCTTAATATAGATGCCAAAAAAGAGGTGTTTTGAAATGATAGAAATGTATGTTAAAAACGTTGCATTTTTTGAAGAGGGGGGAGGGTTTGCAGTCTTGCTGTGTGACAAGAACAACAAAATGGTTCTCCCCATCTTTATAGGACCGCTTGAAGCTCAGTCAATCGCACTTGCTCTTGAAAAACAAAAGTTTCCTCGCCCTTTGACACACGATTTGATGGTTGAGATTATGCAAAAGTTTTCAATTTCCATCCAGAAAGCTGTTATTACTGACATCAAGGATGGAACATACTTTGCACAGCTTCATCTAAGAGACTACAACAATGTAATTTCTGTCATAGATTCAAGACCAAGCGATGCAATTGCGCTTGCGCTGAGAGTAAACTGCCCAATTTATATGGCTCCAAAGCTCATAGAGTTCACCTATAAGTACGAAGAGCTGATTCCTCAGTAAAAAGAGTTATTTGAGCTTTACTACCTTCCATGCGCTTCTGTCAAGTTGACGACCAAGAAATTCTGTGCGCACGCTCAAATAAAGCATGTTCGGATTTTGTAAATCTTTTTTGGAAAATATTATCTCAATCTGATTCTTTTTTCTGCGCATCTTTGCATTTTGAAATGAAAAAGCAGGGGTTGTCATAGTCTTTACTACATTCATCTTGTTTCCAGAAACCAAAATATATATTCTGCCAAGATATTTATAATCTTCAAATGCTCTTATGTGAAGATAATACGAAATAAGTTTTTTAGCAGAACCAACCATTTCGATACCTATATAGATGTTCTTGCTATCGTGAGCCGCAAATATCGCTTCAATATCAGCACCTTTTTCAAAAATGATTGACCATATGTCGTGCGTTGGCTCTTTGCTAATTAAATACTTTTCTGAAAACAGGTTATCACCCTCATATTTTTTTGCATCTTTGCTATCTAATTTTGCAAATAATTCATTTTGACGAACAAATGCTTCCAAAAATCCTCTCATGACCTTTATCTGAGAGTGGTAGTCTGAGATTGAATTTGATTTTCTTTCTATCATATATTCATCCAATGGTACCTGATACCACTTTGTATCTGTAAATGCAAGCTTGAAAGGCGGAACAAGATACATCTGAGGGTGTTTGCCAAAAGGAGTCGGCCAGTCTCCTCTGTGCACAAGATATTGCCACTCTTCACACTTATAATTTAGCGTCAGGATTGAAAACTTAACAAATGCTGATGTTGCCCAGTGGTCAGGATGCTGGTCGCGTGAGTATGGATAGATTATTAAATCAGGTTCAAATAATTTTATTATGCTCTGAATATTTTTTACAACGTTTATTCCCTTGTATTCTACTGACCTCTGATAGGAGTTTGAATACGGACTTTTGAATGTGCGTGTTAAAGGATTAAAATACCCTATCTTAGAATCAAAATATTTTTCCCACAAAAACCGCAAACCCCTATCAGGATATCCTAAAAAAATTATATCTTCCCTTTTCAAACCTAAGTCCTCAAGCGCATGGATTGTTTCATTCTGTCGAAGATAACCAAATCTTATATAGTCATCAGGAGTAAGTCTTATCTTGCCAAAGTTCTGCCCTGCAGCACGTGTAAAGCCATCTCCATTTGTCATAACAACAACTTTAACTTTACTCCCACTCAAAAGAGCTTTTTGTATCACACCTGCAGAAGACAAAGTTTCATCATCACAGTGTGGGGCAAAAATGAGTATACGTTTGTAATTTTCAACCCGCAGCTGCGGAAGCTGAGCTGAAAAAAAATAGTTTGAAATATATTCTCTTGCCAAAAATACAAGAACATTTGCAACAATCCATATAACAAATGCATATAAAATGTACTTTCGCTTAAATCTTATTCTTCTTTCATTCTGAGGTTTTCTGTAAACTTCACCTTCAGAACTTTTAGCTTTAAACGGTGGCATATATTTTCCGCAATACTCCTTTACAGCAAAGATGCTCTTTTTATTTTACACTATCTTTGAGTCATTTTCCATTAAAATTTACTCCTAAAATCGCAAGCGGGCAGAAGCTCTCTTGCCTGTAGAGCTCCTGCCCGCTTTCTATATAAAAGGAGGAAATGAACGGGGGGATTTTGAATTTATGTAAGTTCCCAAAAATAAGAGTTACAAGGGGGTTGTCCGCATTTTTCTTGCCGCCTGTTGTCTACATCTATAATTATATGTTTTTTGTATACACCAATCAATACCAAAAATAAATGAACTTTTTCAATTTTTTTTCTGTTTTTTTAGCTATGTGGCTATGTGAAAATTTGACCGATTTTAATAAAAATCTATGTTTCCTTTGTGTACTTTAGCTATACATAAAAACTTTCTCATTCCCCTTATAACATTACTCTTTTTTAGTTTTACTCTTCATAAGCTCTCAGCTTGAAATTCACACCTAACTTTTGAGCAATTTTTTTGCACTCCTCTATTTCTTCTTTTGAAATTATATCCACACACGAAACCCAAACTTCCTTTATATATTTTTTGCTCTCTTTTATAAATTCAATTACATAGTCATATATGTCTTCAGAAAACGGTCTGCAAATCTCATTGTACCTTTCTTTGTTTGGAGCATTGAGACTTATTGATATCCTGTCAATAAGGTTTGACAAAAGCTGTGGCACATTCTTCTTGTGAATATAAGATGCATGACCGTTTGTGTTAACCCTCAGCGGCACTGAAGTTATCTCTTTTAGCTTTTTTGCAACCTCAATTACAACATCAAGTCTGATAAGTGGCTCACCATAGCCACAAAATACTATCTCATCATACTTTTGTGGGTCTTTTATTTCAAGAAGTATCTCCTCTGGTGTTGGGTCCTTTTCAAGCCACAGGTCATACTCGCTACCGAGCCCTTTCTCAGTATTTCTTATACAGAATATGCATGAGTTTGTGCATTTGTTTGTCACGTTTATATATAGCTTGTTGTCAATTGTATATGTTATCATACCCATTTTATCTTTGTTTCATCTCCATTCTTTTTATTTTATACCAAAAAAGTTTCTGGCATTTTGTGTTGTTTTTTCAATTACTAAATCTTCAGAAACCTCTTTTATTTGTGCAATCTTTTGTATCACATACTTTAAGTAGGTAGAATCATTTCTTTTACCCCTGTGCGGGTGTGGCGTCAGGTATGGACTGTCTGTTTCAAGCATCAAAAGTTCAAGAGGGTATTCTTTTACTACCTCAATAAGCTTCTTTGCATTCTGAAAAGTGACAACACCACCAACCGAAATATAAATGCCATGTTTTCTCAAAATCCTGCTCATCTCAACACTTCCTGAATAACAGTGTATCAAAACTGGAATCTTTCCAACTGCATTCTCAAGAAGAATATCTAAAGTTTCTTTATGTGCCTCTCTTGAATGAACAACTATTGGTAGATTTAATGCTTTTGCAACCTCAATCTGTCTTATAAATACCTCTTTTTGAACATCTCTTGGAGAAAAATCATAGTGGTAATCAAGTCCAATTTCACCGATTGCAACGTTCTTTTCAAACCTTGCAAATTCAAAAAGTACATCTTCAAAATCATTTGGTGCATCATTTGCCTCGTGAGGATGAATTCCAACAGTTATATAAATGGTATCATACTTTTTTGCAATTTCAATGTTTTCTTTTGAAGACTCAATAGAAGAAGAGGATGAGATGGCAATTATATTCTCTTCTTTTAGTTTTGCCATCACATCCTCTAAATCTGTGGCAAATGCTTCATCATCATAGTGAGCATGAACATCTATTATCATTTTACTCTTGCTCCCTCTTTTATGTCTTTTTCAGGTGTGATTAAGCACAGCTCATCTCCAATTGACGCTGCCAAGAGCATTCCCTGTGACTCAACACCACGCAGTTTTGCAGGCTTTAAGTTTGCAACAACTACAATCTTTTTGCCAACAAGCTCATCAGGAGTATAGTGTTTTGCAATGCCTGCAACTATCTGGCGTTTTTCATTTCCTAAATCAACAATGAGCTTGAGCAGCTTGTCTGCCCCTTCAATTTTCTTAGCTTCTAAAACTTTGGCAACTTTGAGTTCAATCTTTGCAAAATCATCTATTGTAATATATTCTTTCTGCTCTTCATTTTTGTCATCTGCAGGCACAGCTCCTTCAGGGTTTTTAACTTCTTGCTTGTTTGTATCTTCCATGGCATTTTCCTCCTTTTCAACTATTCTTGGGAAAATAGGATCTCCTCTTTTAACTTTTGTTCCCTCTGGAATTAAACCAAACTGCGAAGCACTTTCCCAAGCAGTTATATCAGGATTCTCATCTTTTGAAATTCCAAGCTGCTGTAAAATCTTTGGTGTTGTCTGCGGCATAAATGGTTCTATCAATATTGCCACAATTCTCAAAACCTCTGCTAAGTTGTACAAAACAGTTTTCAAGCGCGGATACTTAGATTTATCCCTGCCAAGCACCCACGGCATTGTCTCATCTATATACTTGTTGGCTCTTGCAATCAACTTCCAGATTTCTATCAAGGCATTTGAAAATTGAAGCTCATCAAGACATCTGCACACTTTTTCGTATACTTCTTTTGCCAAGGTTATCAGTTCATTATCAAGATCTTCTTTTGCTTCAGGAAGATGGATAATTTCATCAAAATACTTTTCAATCATTGCTACTGTTCTTGACAATAAATTTCCAAGGTCGTTTGCAAGGTCACTGTTGTGTCTTGTCCTTAGAGCATCTTCTGAAAAGTGACCATCAGCACCAAATGGAATCTCTCTTAAGAGGAAATATCTTAGGCTATCAACTCCATACTTTTGCGCAAGTATTACTGGGTCTACAACATTTCCCTTTGACTTTGACATCTTACCGCCTTCTAAAAGTAGCCAGCCATGACCAAACACCATCTTAGGAAGAGGAAGACCCAGTGCCATCAGCATTGCTGGCCAGATAATTGTGTGGAATCTTACTATCTCTTTTCCAACAAGATGCACATCTGCTGGCCAGTATTTTTTGAACTTGCTGTCATCCTCACTCATGTATCCCAGCGCTGTTATATAGTTTGAAAGTGCGTCTATCCAGACATAGATAACATGCTTGGGGTCAAATGGCACAGGAATTCCCCATTTTATAGTTGTTCGCGAAACGCACACATCTTCAAGCCCAGGTTTTATGAAATTGTTTATCATCTCGTTTGCGCGCGACTGTGGAACAATAAAATCCGGATGCTCTTCAATATACTTAACAAGTGCATCTTGGTATTTTGAGAGCCTGAAAAAGTAGCTCTCTTCCCTTGCACGCTCAACTGGTCTGCCGCAGTCAGGACACTTGCCATCAACAAGCTGTCTGTCAAGCCAGAAAGACTCGCATGGTGTGCAGTACCAACCCTCATACTCGCTCTTGTAGATATCGCCCTGCTCATAAAGCTTTGTAAATATCTTCTGGACAACCTTCTTGTGGCGCTCTTCTGTTGTTCTAATAAAGTCATCATATGAGATGTTCATAAGCTTCCAAAGGTCTTTTATTGACGCAACTATCTCATCAACATACTCTTGAGGAGTCTTGCCAGCTTCTTGCGCTTTTCTTTCTATCTTTTGTCCATGCTCATCTGTGCCTGTCAGGAAAAACACGTCATATCCTCTGAGTCTTTTGTACCTCGCAATGGTGTCTGCTGCAACTGTGCAATATGTGTGACCAATATGGAGTTTGTCCGATGGATAGTATATAGGCGTTGTTATATAAAATTTTGGCTTTTCCATAAATGATTTTCCTCCTTTTGTTAAAATTCTTTCTTCAGAGTTTTTAAATACTTTTATACCTATATTCCATAATGTTTATGAGCAAAATCATAAAAAAGATCTGGTATCTTTGGTGGGAAGTATGTAAACAATGGAAATAATATCAGCATTATAATTAAAAGTAGCACAAACGGTGCTTTCTTTATCTTTTTTTTAGATAGAGTTATGGCAAGTGAAACAAACTGAGCAATTATCACTGCTAAAACAAGAGTGAGTATATCAAAAATCAAATTGTCTTCCAAAAATATCCTATAGGTGTAGAAGAACACTGCTGTCAAAAATGGTATCAAAAATAGTGCAACAGTCTTCCCCACAATAAAATTGTCAAACTTCTTTCCATAAATGATAAATTCAATTATGTAAAAAATCAACCCCCCGAAAAATCCAATTTTAAGATGCTCCCATACACTTTCGTTGACTGCAAAAAGTACAGCAGTGGCTTTTATTTTTCCGAAAAAGTCAAACCCAAAGTGAAGTAAGCTTGATATTGCAATGATTATAAATATACCTACAATAGATGTTATTTTGGCTCTTTTTCTATAAATTTTCTTTGAGTATGAGGAAAGATAGATTTCAAACATTTTCACACCTTCTCTACTACCAAGTTTTTGTACTCACATACACAATCCACAAAGTCTTTTTTGAGACAAAATTCAAGGTCAGCTTCAAAACCAAGTTTTTTTAAATGATTATAGTGATATGAATATTTTAATATTTCATGAGGGTCATTTTCAAATTTTTTATAAAGCTCATACGAAGCTAAAGACAGATCATCAACCTCAATTTTTTCAAGGCAGGTTTTAAATATATCCGCAAAATATCCCGCACAAAGGATATCTTCAAGGGTGAATTTCTTCTCGGTTCCTGCACATACAATTGCTATTTTCTGCATATCATCTTTTAAAGCTTCTTTTAATATATACTCTGCAGTTTTTTTAGCATTTATAAACGAACCAAGAAAGATTCGCTTTGCAAAGGATGCCTTCTTGAGCGCTCTTGTCCCATTTGTTGTTGTCATTACGATAGCTTTGCCAAAAACAACTTCCTTTTTGTACGAAAGAGGTGAATTGTCAAGGTCAAACCCTTCAATTTTCAAACCGCCTCTCTCTCCTCCAAGAAGAACGCTTTCATTTAACTTTTTAAAAAGCTTTGCTTCTAAAATATTCTCAACAGGAATTATTACGTTTGCACCATTTGAAATAGCCCAAATCATAGTAGATGTTGCCCTGAGAAGGTCAATAACAATAGCGTATGAATCTTTTAAAATTTCTTCAGTTACCTCTTTATAGTGCGAAAATGTCATTACCTTCAAGATGGTACACCTTCTTTCTTGAAAATTATTATTCTATTAATTTGACTAATTTCTGACAATTATCTAAGAAAAATCTCTTGACATTATTCCAGTCAAGTCTAATGAACATCTTGGGCATTGCTTCATCCTCAGCATCATCAAAGTAACAGAGACTCATAAGGATATGATAAAGATTTACCATTTTATTTGGAAATTTTTGTGGAAGAAGTTTAACAAGCTCCTCTAACTCTATTCCTGATTGGCATATACAGTACAAATCAATAAAATCTTTTTTTGAGCCTCTTGAAGAAATAGCAACTAATTTCATCACACCTATATCTATTTTTGAAGCAATTTTCAAGCCTTTTATTTCAGTTGGTATTACAAGATTATCTAATAAAGGATTAGGATAATATAGCCATGTTACCCTAACTCCATCTAAAAGCATATGAAGAGTATCTTTTGCTGAGTACAATATGTTTATATCGCCTACTTTTTCCAATTTATATATTATATAGTCGCTTGAAAATTCTATTGGTGAAAAAAAGTCGAAGTCCTCTGAAACTCTATGTCCAAGCTGCAAAGCAAGTCCTGTCCCCCCACCTAAGTAAAACTCTCCAATTACATCACTTTTTACAATCTTATTTAGAACTTCATACCTTTGATACTCTAAAACATTAAAAAACATCTTAACGCTAACCTCCATTTTGAAATACCCCTAAAACCGAAACATCCCTTCCATCTTTTTGAAAACCTCAAAACACCTCATTTCATCCTCTTCCAAATTGAAATATAGTTGCCAAAATCTTGCAGGTTTTTTCAAAAGACTTCTGCTATTTTTTACCACATCTTTAATCTCTTCTTTTGAATATGTGCTAAATAGCCACTTTATGCAATCTTGGTCTCCAAAGTTAAGAAGGCGCGTGATGATAAATGCTTTGTGCCTCTGAATGTCTAAATCTTCAAATTCAATATCCCAAAAGAATTTTTTAAACTTTTCGGGTATTTGAGTTTGGCTGTCCATCTTAAAATCATAAACCCCCAAAAGAGTTTGCTTTAACTTTATATATACCATACTTGAGCAAAAAGATACACATCTTTTTTGAAAACTTTTGAGTAAGAATTGTGGTATAATAAAAATATGAGGGGATATCCAAAAAAGTATAAAAAGAGTTGAGGTAAAATGATAAGTGTATCATACATTAGTTCAAAATCTTTGATAAACACTTTTTTGCAGAGTTTGCAAAATTCAATTGACTATACAATAATTTCTCAAGGAAATGTTTTGAACAATTTGAAAAACAATATAACACCTGATAAATTAGCTATCCTTGAAATGCAAGCACAACTTCCAAGTTTCGAAAACCAGTTTAAAATATACAGTCCAGAAACCCTAAGATCCAAATCAGGTTTAGAGGTAGTACAAAATAGTTTTGAGCAGATGTCGGATTTATCCTCACCAAGTACATTAGTTGAAATGGGAAATCAGCTAAACCTTTTAAATAAAGGAGTTTTGATATCAACTCAAACTCTTCAAGAGCAAGACATTACTATGCTCTCAAGTAGTTATTTATTTTTGACTAAGGGACTGTCAGCTGATAATTTAAAAAATCTTATGAGCAAAAACATCCCTATTTTACAAGACATTATGATGTATTCTTATAGTCCTCAAAATGGAGTTGTACCTTATTTGCAGAGCAATTTTTCAACTTCTGTTTTGGATGTAAAGGTATAGGTATAGGAACAGCGTAAATATATCCATGTGTCTTTTTATTTATGAGATATTTTACACTTATTATTTTAGGTTTATACCTCATTTAAAATTCTTATAATCTCATCTGTACTTAGTACTGCTTCTGCTGCTCCCTTTTCTATGGCGACTCTTGACATGCCAAAAACTACGCATGATTCTTTGCTTTGCGCAATTGTCAAGGCACCCTGATTTTTCATTTCCAAAAGACCATTTGCTCCATCACAGCCCATTCCAGTCATGATTATGCCTGTTGCATTTTTCCCGTACCATTCAGCTACTGAACTGAATAAAATATCACACGATGGTTTGTGGCTATTCACCTTTTCAACATTTTCAAGAAGCCTTATATAATACTTTCCTAAAATCTTTTCAACAGCCATATGCACTCCGCCTTTTGCTATATAAATCACACCATTTTCAATCTTTTCACCATCTTCGGCTTCTTTCACTTGTCTTTGAGATATTTTGCAAAGTCTCTCAGCCAATGCTTTCGTAAATGTTGGTGGCATGTGCTGAACAACTAATATAGGAATCGAAAAATCTTTCTTAAGATTTGTAAAAATCTTTTCTAAAACAGGGGGACCTCCTGTTGAAATTCCAATTGCTATTACCTTACTTTCTCTTAGCTTATCCACTAAATAGTTGGAAGTATAAGTCTTAAGCCCCTCAAGGGAGTTTAAAACCTTAGTTTTGTCTTTCTCTACCTTACTTTTTTTACGGCTAAGTTCTCTTCCAGCTAATATCCATTGAACTTTTTCTGACAGTTCTTTTTTAAATTCTTTAAACTCTTCTTTATTTGCAGGTTTTAATATATAATCAATTGCACCTTTTGCAAGTGCTTCAAGAGTAATCTGAGCACCAGGTTCAGTATAAGCAGAAACCATTACAATCTTTGTTAATGGATTTATCTCCTTTAAATAGCCGATAAGTAAAAGACCATTCATATAAGGCATCTCATAATCAACAAGTGCCAAATCAATTTTAAATAAATTTGCCTTTCTAATAGCTATAAGAGGATTTGTCGCTGTAAATATAACTTTATCTTCCTCTAAACCCCTCAAAGTCTCTTTTATAAGTTCACACATAAGCTCTGAATCATCAACAATCAATATCCTTTTCATAGTTTTGTTCACCATCTAAATTTCTTTATTTTAACATTATCACAATTTCATATGTAAGAAATTATACACAAAATTTTTGCAAATATTCAATTAAATTTTTTGTGATTTTTTGAAGGCAAAATAATACAAAAGCTATATAACTGAAAAATCAATAAAGATGATAGATAATTTTTTTTGACAACCAAATTTAAAAGGTTTTATAATTAAAATTACTTAAAAAACACAATCTCAAAGGATTGAGATACACACATGGTCATTGCAGTTTTAGACGGACAGGGCGCTGGAATTGGAAGAGAATTTATAAAAAGATTGAAAAAAGAATTTGAGGATAAAATAAAAATTGTTGCGCTTGGTACAAATAAAGTAGCTATGCAGAATATGCTCAAAAGTGGCGCAGATGTAGGATATTGCGGTGAAGATGAAATTGTTTATTTTTTTACAAACTTTGTCCCAGATGCAATTGTTGGACCAATTGGAATTTTGACATGCGGTGGAATAAATGGTGAAATTTCTGCAAAGATAGCACAGACAATTTTCAGCCTTTATTGTAAAAAATACATCATTCCTTTGAATCTGCATGGTATTTTCATTCCTGGCACGGTAAATTTATCTATGAAAGAGATATTTTCTTTGATAATAGATGATATAAAAGAAAGTTTAATAAAAGAGAATGAGAAAAAACTTTATCTTCCCCATCCTCTTGAGTAGTCCTCATAGCAGTCAAGACATAAAAACTTTCCATCCAAAATTCTTATTCTGTGCTCTGCTGTTTTTTCTCCACAATTTTCACATTTCAAAGACCTGAAAATACGTGCATTTTGTGGTAATTTATCTTTTGGTTCTTTGTACTCAAAAATCTCATCTAAAGGCGCATCAAGAATATACTGTAGGTTTTCTTCTCTTGACCTATATTCATTAAAACCCTTGAACACAATTCTAATACCCTGATTTGTATCTCTTCTGAAAAACGTAAATGCCTGTTTCCCCCTGTCCTTAAAAATTAGATTACCTTTGCCGACAGTACATCCCAAAATTACCTGAATAGCATCAACTCCACATGCATCATTTTCTGTAATGCAAACTATTTCTTCATCTGAAGAAAAATCTATAGAAAGTATTTTTATAGCTGCCTCACATGCTCTAAATCCTATCGCAAGACCTAGACATATGTGCCCGTGAAACTCAGCTGCCTTTTTCCAGAAAGGTTCTTTTTCCCATTTCATATTAACACCACCTCTCAAGCATGTTATTTGCTTTGTTCTTCTTAAATTTTTTCTCGTAACCCTTTGGGAATGTCAATTCTTTCATAATAGGGTTTTATATCTATTACAGGTGAACCATCTATTGCATCAAGCCCTTTTACAACAAGAACGTTGCCTCTGCGAGCTATCAGCTCTGCAATGTTAAAAAGTATTGGGTTTGGTCTGTTTGGAGACCTGCATGCAAAAACACCTTTGGGAACATCTGAAAAGGGTGTCTTGGTAATTAGAGTTTCCCTGTTTGATTGATGTCCCCAGTACAAAACAATTAAGTACTTCGACTCTTCGATATCCTTTAAACCATTAATATAATTTTCAAATATCTCTATATAGCAAACTTCTTCTGAATCTGCACCTTGCCTTGGTGCCTCTTCTTTTGTTTTATATGGACTGTGAATTATTCCTATTTTTACTAGTTCCATCAGCTCAAAATCTCCCCTTTTAAAAACTAACTTATGTTTAAACAGCAGCTACTATTGGAACAACAAAAATCTCATCACCATGCTTTTCTACTTTTACATCTATGCCATATACCTTTGAGATTATATCAGCCCTTATTACTTCTTTCCCACCTGATGCAAATATTTTTCTATCTTTGATGAAGATGAACCAGTCAGAGAACCTGATGGCCAAGTTTAAGTCATGTAAGATTACAATTACTAAAATCCCTTCTTGCATTGAAAGCCTTTTTAAAATCTTCAAAACCTCTATCTGATTCTTCAAATCAAGGTTATTTATTGGCTCATCCAAAAGCAACACTTTTGGCTCTTGGACAAACGCCCTTGCAATCACCACTTTTTGAAGCTCTCCGCCGCTTATCTCATCTAAGTATCTGAAAGCAAGGTGTTTCAAGCCAAAAATATCAAGTGCCATCTCAACCTTCTCCAAATCTTCTGAAGAAGGGATAAGTCCTGTAAAATGCGGCTTTCTCCCAAGAAGTATTGCCTCATACACTGTTATTCTGTTTGTAGTGTATCTTTGCGGAACATATGCAACACTTTTTGAAAGCTGGTGTAAAGAAAAACTATTTGCGTCCTTGCCGTCTATCAGCACAACTCCACTTTTGGGCTTTAAAAGCCTTGCTATGCATTTTAAAAGTGTAGATTTTCCTGCACCGTTGTTTCCTAAAATTGACACAAACTCTCCTCTTCTTGCTTCAAAAGAAATCCCACTTAAGACCTGAAAGTCTTTAAAGCTAAATTCAAGGTTATCTACTTTCAGCATTTTTCATACCTTCTTTCCGCGGATTAAAAGATACATAAAAAGCGGTGCACCAAGGAAAGATGTCACAGCGCCAACTGGCAAAACAACTGGCTGTATTATAAGTCTTGCCACTGTGTCTGACAAAAGAAGCAAAAACGCACCTACAAGACCAGATGCCATAGTCAAAAACCTCTGGTCATTTCCTATAAACCTTCGTGCTATGTGAGGCGCTACCAAGCATATAAAACCTATAATTCCTAAGAAGGATACAATCACAGATGTTATAAAGCTGCTTACTAAAATCCCAAAAAACCTTGTTCTTTCAACATTCACACCAAGGCTTTTTGCAACATCTTCGCCGCTTGCAATTGCATTGTAGTTCCATGAATTTGCCAAAAAGTACAGCCATCCTAAAATTACTAATACCGCCATAATCTTTACATCATTCCATGTAGCTCTTCCAATATCGCCAAATGTCCAGAACACAAGCGCAGCAATTTTGACATCTGATGCAAAATACTGAATTATAGTTGTTGCAGCAGAAAAAAGAGAACTCAAGGCAACTCCAGACAGTACTACCGCTTCAGGTGAAAACCTTTTTACCTGAGCTAAAGCAAGTACAATCACTGTTGAGAGCATAGACCCCGAAAAGGCACACGCAACAACTAACGATGGATGCAAAATGGTAACAGAGTCAGAGGCGGCAGAGGATGCTACCCCGCCGCCCAGCACAATTATTCCAATTGCCGCACCAAACGCAGCACCCTGCGAAATTCCAAGAGTAAAAGGAGATGCTAAGGGATTGTGAAAAAGGCTCTGAATTGCAGCTCCTCCAATTGCAAGACCAATCCCCGCCAAAATTGCTGCTATAATTCTCACAAGTCTTATGTCAAAAACTATAAGCGCTGTTCTTTCATCACTTTTTCCTAAAAAAGCCTTTAAAACATCCGAAAAACTTAAATCTGATGAACCTGACGATATTGCATAGATTGAAAGTATCACTGTCAAGATAGCAATAGTAATTAAAAACAGCACTTTCTCGGCAACAAGCTTTTTGTACTGGGATTTTAGTTTTTTGTGTTTCTCTACTTCTTGAGTCATCTTCATAAAACCTCTTTGCTCTTAATTTTTAGTCAAGCTTTATTTTCACAAACCCACCAAATTTCTTTGCCATCTTGGTATAAAGCGGCTTTCCTAAGAAGAATTTGTAAATCTCATCTGCTCGCTTGATTGGGTCAACATCTTTGAATCTGTCTGGATACACAACCTTTGCAATAAAGAATGTGTTTGCCAAAACAGTGTCAATGTTGGTCCAATAGAAGTTGTAAGGAAGCTGACCGTAGACATTGCCATATTTGAAAGCTGAAAGTGATTTATAAAACTCAGGTTTTTTCTTGTAATCCTGCTTTACAAGATCCAAATTTGCCTCGTCAATAAATATAATGTCAGGCTCCCACTCTAAAATCTTTTCTTTTTCAACCATGAACCAGCCTTCTTTGTTTGCCTGGTCTGCGACATTTACTGCGTTTATGGCCAAAAATGGAAAGTATTTGCCCATTGTGCTTTCAAATCCATGCCCGCCTTTGAAACTGATAGCCCCAACATACACCCTTGGCTTTTTAGAAGCCGGGATATCTCTGGTTCTTTCATTGAAAAATGCCTTGCACCTTTGCATATAGTTTATGAGGTCTTCTGCACGCTGCTGCTTTCCTACAATCTTTCCAATGATTCTGAGCGATTTGTATACATTCTCATCAAAAAGAAGCTTTGTACCATAATCAAGCACAACAACAGGGATTTTTGTTTTTGCTTGAAGAGCATCTGCCTTTGCCCTGTCTAAAAAACTTGCTGCAAAAATAACATCTGGTTTTACAGAAATAAGTTTTTCTGGATCAGGGGATGAGTCTGCCCCGCCTTGGCCAATTGTTGGAAGTTTTTTGAGCTGTGGATATGCCATGATATATGTTCTTGAGCCTTCTTCCCATGCCTTCTCTGCATTTTCAACTCCAACTATATTTTTTGTTCCATTGACATACAAAACAAGCCTGAGTGCCCCAGGTCCTATCGCAACAATTCTTTTGTTTTTCTTGTCTTCAATCTCTACTTTTCTGCCAAGAAGGTCTGTGATGATAAGCTTCTGAGAAGATTTTTCTTGTTTTGCTTGCCCAGAAAATGTGTTCAATACAATTAGTAAGAAAAGACTCAAAATTAGCAGAATACTTATTGCCTTTTTACTTGCTCTAAAGTAATCAGAACAAAAACTCTTGCTTCTCATCAACTTCTTACCTCCTCTTTGTATATTTGTAAACAAAATAAAAGCCCACAAAAGGTGAAAATCTCACCCTTCGTGGGCCTTGTTCTCAAAATCTTTGGTTATACCTTTGTCGAATTTATTTTACCCTCAACTCTAAATATTTACAGCACCTTCGTGGTGCTATTTAAGAATAATTCCGACTATCTTGATGCATTTAATTATGCTTTTAATCTATAATCATTCTATCAGTTTGATTAAGCAATTCATCTAATATTATAATACCAATCTCATTTACAATTTTCAACCTTGTGTCATTAGTTATAAATATTTGTGCCTTTTCAGCTATTCCTGTTGCAATAAATATTGCATCTGGAGTTTTTATTTTATATTTGGCAGGTAATTTTGCAGCAATGGTTGCTATATCCTTATCCACTTCTTTAATTATTAAGTTTGGAAATGTAGCAAGGAGTACTTTGTATTTATTCACAAGGACTATATTTTCTTCTTGAAAAGGCTTTGAAAGTAATTCAGTATATACAAGGCTAGAAGTTATCCCATATAGTTGTCCTTTTTGGATTTTTTCAAATAAGGACTTAACTAATGGAAAATAAGTTTTATTCTTCTCTATGAGATATATAAATAAATTAGTATCTAATGCAAGTTTTTGTCCCACTTTTATTGGTCCCATTCTGTTCTCATCTCTTCAATAAATTCTTTACTCTCAAGCTTTTCCCATATCTCCTGCCCTAATCCAGCCAGAGCATCTACATAAGATTCAGGACGTTTCATAATAATCAATTCACCTGTTATATTGTCATAGTCCCATATTATATCATTTCCAAGTCTTTCTATAATATATTTTATTGTGTCCACTGGAATTGATATTTTTTTTACATTATCTATGTCCTTAATTAATTCTGACACAGCTAACATCACCACTCAATTATTTTATCTATTTACTGTATTATTATACCCCTTTATATGAAGCAAGTAAAGCTTATTGAATTCGATGATAGTGTTAAAAATTTGTTAGGAAAATTTTTTATAAGGGAGTTAAATAAAATTGTATCCACTGTATAATTAATATTGAAATAATCATCAAGGGGCTGGAATTTAAATATCAGCCTCAAAATTTACTTACAGCTTCTATTAACATTATATTTGGGTATTATTGAGATTATCGAAAAATATTAACTTTTTAACTTTTCAACAATTCTATCAACTATCCTTTCCTGATACCCCGAAAGCTTTAATTCTCTCATTTTATTGCATACATCAAAAAGCTCTGGGCTTTTTACATTTCGTAGCATCACAAGCCTTTTTTGTGAAATCCTATTTTTAGATAAAGACAAAATGTAGCTTTCTTCATCCATGCAAATGGGAACTGCACCATAGTTTTGAATAATCCTGTCTGCTATCAAGAGTCCTTCAGGGTCAAAGTCGCCTGAGTAAAATATGGTAAAACCTTCTTTTGAAAGGCTATCAAGTACTATCTTTGTCGAAAGTCTTAGCTGCCCGTTTGTACAAATGAGAGAAATATCACTGCAAGCTTGCATCAGCATTGAAAACACAGCAGGATTTTCTACAACCACAATTTTCTTTGAATATCCAAAAAACTGCTTGTAATCCTTAATGGTATAAAGAGGCAGAATCACCGGCTTTTTTTGCAAAGCAAAACTTTTGAGCGCTTCATCTTCTGCTGCGTTTTCTGATATTGCACCTATACCATACACCAAACACCAGTTCGAAAGCTCGTCTATGATGATGTTGTGCATATACAAAAGTTCAGCTTTTTCCTCTGAAGACTTTGGATATTCAACATTTTTTACCAGGCTTAAAATCCTTAAAAATATCTTGCCACTGTCGCGGTCTTCGTCAAAAAAATGAGGGTCATGCGCCATTTTAGTTGCAAACACCGCAATACTTTCTATTCTTTCTGGTTTTGTTGCAGCAGCTTTTATACAAACTTTTAAAATGTTCAAAAGTTTTTCTTCAGAATACTTCTTAAAATACCCTTCAAACCATTTAAAATTTTCCTTTACAGCTTGAAATACACATTCACTATTTTTGTCGTTTGACACCTGTTTTTCTAACTTTTCAAGAAAGCCCGAAAGTTTCTTTTGTCTGCTCTCTTTTTCTTCTTTTTTTGTTAAAATATCTTTTTTTAGAACATGTGAAAGCACATCTTTAAAATCAAGTGAAGAAAATTTGGTCTGCTCAAACCTCTTTTGTGCAAACTCTTTTACATTGATAACTACTCTGTCACCACTGACAATCCTTCCAAGATATCGCGAAAGCATCTCTTTTTCAATCGGCTGTGGATTTTCCAGCACAACCTTGCCTGAAAACCTACCAAGCGACCTGTATTTGTTGTAAATGAGTTCCAGCACACGCGAAAAACCCTTGTGCGAAAAGTATTCTATACACTCTTGTAAAAGCCTGTCTTCTTTCATATCTCCACCAACACCTTCTTGTACCCGTTCCAGATATATTTTACTTTGAGAACAGAGCCTTTGCTCCTGTCTGAAATAAGCTCATATATGCAAAGTCCTGGCACTGTTTTGTAATCTCCCCATAGAATCTGAGAGTTCATGATATAGTCAAACTCTAAATTTTCTATTAGTTCAAACATCTTTTCAATGTTGTTCTCATCAACGCCGGCAAACGCCTCGTCAAGCGCAATTATACGTGGTGCATAGCTTGCAGCACTCTGGTATTTTGCACATAGCGCTGCCAAAAGAGGTACATAAATAGAAAGCGCTTTTTCACCGCCAGAAAACTTGTCGTATGCATTGTTTGTAAGCTCTCTTCTGTTATCTTCACCTCTTTGAAAGTAGAGTCTAAATTCAAACCACTGCCTGTAATCCAAAATCTCTTTCATTATCTCATAAAGACTTCGAAAACTTTCAGGTGAGTCATGAAGCCTTTTTGCTCTTTCAATACGTGCCCTAAAATGCTTGACAATCTTTTGTCTGTCGGCATCTGAAGTTGTTGCCGGGTCTTTGCTAATAAGTTTTACAAGTTCTGATGTTGAAAGTTCATCTTCAAGTTCCTGTTTCTTCTGTTCCCACGAAAGTCTGAATTTAAGATTTCCTGAAAGGTCCATGCCGTCCATCAGCTCATTCATTCTCTTTACCCAGTCCTGGGCAAGCATTATCTTACGCGAGATTTTAAAGCCTATGTCTTTTGCCAAAACCTCTTCAAAAAGTTCTCTTTCCTGCTGGGTGATAAGATTTTTCTTCTCGATTATTTCAGAATCTATTCTCTCTAAAAATTCATAAAGCGAAAGCAATCTTCCATCCTTCTTAGCAGTCCACAAATATCTTGAATATCTGGTTTTTTCATCTTCTTTAAGAAAAAGATTTGCACCAAACTCTGCAAGCTGAACTTGTGCTTCATAGTGTGTAGCAATAAGCTTTTGTAAAACCTGATTTAAATCCTTAGACTTATATTCATTGGCAAAGCTACTTTTTTCCTTTGCAAACTCTAAAAGTCTGCTCTCATCCTCAAGATTTTCTTCCCTGCAAACAAAACCAAAAGAAAGTTCTATCTTCAACACTTCAAGACTATTTGTGTACTCCATTTTGGCTTTTTCAAGCTGCGAAGCTTATGTCTCAATCTGTGCTTCATATCGCGAAATTTTTGCAACTTTGTCCTGAAGATCTTTGTTGAAGTTTTCTATCTCCTTAGGAATACTATCAAGCCGTTCAATTGCCTTTTGCTGCTCTTCAAAAAGCTTTTGAGCATCATCACTTGAGAGTCTTTTTTCAATTTCAATTTTCTTTAATTCTAAGCCTTCCCATCTTGTTTTTAAAACCTGCAAATCGAAGCTTAAATTTTGAATATTTTCTTCTATTTGTAGGATTTGATCTTTTCGTAAGTCTAATGTCCTTGAAACCAATTTTTCTTTTTCCACCTGGTTTTCTAAATCAACAAGCAAACTTTTAAGTTTTTGAGCATCTTTACTTAGCTTCAAAAAATTATCTTTTGCTGCTGTAACAGAAAGCTTTGTTGCAATGACAGAAATCTCATGCTTTAAATTATTTTCTTTAGTAAGAAGCTCTCTTATCTTTTTTTCCAAAAACTCTATCTCTTTTTGTATGTCTGATTTTCTATCTTCTCTTTCTTCAATCATCTCAAATGCAGTGTCAAGGTCAATTAATGAAGGAAAACTGTCTCTCTCGTTTTGTAACTTTTCAAGCAATACCTTTTGTGCGTTTCTCTCCTGTTTTTTATTATCTAATTCAACTGAAAGTTTAGCTATTTCATCTTCCAGCTGTGATATTAGCATCTGCCTGTATCTTCTTCTATTTTCAATTCCTATAAACCTTGCATTTTCGCATGTAGTTGTTCTGCCTTTTAAGATGCTATTACCAAATCTTCCATCTTCACAGATGTAAATACCATCATCTTTTTGGGTAGCAAAAATGCTGTCAATCACAGCTGCCACTTCCTGTTTTAGCTCAGCAGGTCCGTCAAAGTTGGCAACTTCTAAAAACTCGTTCAGCGTATGCGAAAAATATGCAGGTTTTGGAATTAGAATCATTTCTTTTTCATCATCCATAAGTTCTGAAAGAACATCTCTGTACTTTTCTGGAACAATCAAAGCGTTCAAAATACCAAGGCAGTTTAGCGCATCTTCAATGATAGCTTTATTTTTTTCTTCCACACCGTCTTTAAAATCCACAGCCATATAAAAAGGTATAAATGGCACCCCTTTTTGTAAAAGCCTATCTCTTACTTTCTTTTGTTGGGGTGAAAGTATAATTTCATCATCTTTCTGGCTTTTTATTTTTTCAATTTCCTCTTTTTTAGCTTTAATTTTGTTATTTAACGTTTCTATTTCAAACTCAAGCCTTCTTATTGTATCTGAGATAGCAAGATAATGGAACTTATAAATATCATCTAAGATCGAATATATTCTGACATAATCACCTTTTTTCTCACAACTATTTATTGCCTGGAAAATTGCTGTTTTTTGTTCATCTTGAGCTTTGAAAACTTCATTTTTTTCAAAGAAAATTAAAATTGCATTCTTCAGATTATTTTTTATTTCCTCAAGCTGAAACAAAAGATTTTGTATATCTTCTTCAATCTTTTGTACTTCTGCCTTGTTCATATCAAGATTTTTATAAAAGCCGTCCAAATCTTTCTTGATTTCAGCTAATTTTTCATAATTTTTAAGTGCTATCTCCACCTGAGATAAGAAAGATGAAATTTCGTCTTTTAATATGTCAAGACTTCCCTGCTCAAGAAGATACATATCAAGCGTTTCAAAAAATCTATGAAAACCAATTGATTCGATTAGCAATTTGCCTTCTTTGACGCTATCTTTTATTTTTCTTTTGTACTTTTCAAGCTCTTCTTCTAAAGCGATAAGCTGTTGTCTTTCTTTCTCAAGCTTTTGAGAAGCTGAATTTATCTGGGAAAGCTTTTTGTTTTTCTGCTCATCAACTTCTTTGAGCTCTTCTTTTATATTTAAAAGTTCCTTTTGTAGCTTGAATATATCGTTTTCTTTTATACTTTCAAGCCTCAATGTCAAAGACTCTTGTTCTTTTTTTAGCTCTCCTATTTTTTCTTCTATCTTAAGCTTCTCTTCCTTATTTTTCTCAACCTCAGCTTGAGCTTTTTCAAGATCTCTTTTAAGACTAAAATATTCTTTGCTCTTCTCAAGCACGTTAAGTATACTTTGCGCAAGCAAAAGCTTATTGTACTCATCGTAAACCTTTTTTAATTTTTCTAACACATCTTTTATAATTTCAAGATTTTTAAGCTCTGTTTGAATTCTGTCCATATTTTCTATTGAGTCAGAAAGCGCCCGAAGGTCTGACTCAGAAAGAGCTGGCAAAGACTCCTGAAGCATCTTATAGACAGAATCAGGTTTTATATCTTTTGAAAGCTTTGGCGCTCTTATTCGAACTATCAGTTCAATTAAATTTTCAAACTCTTCTATGTCTTCAAAACCAAATAATATTTTATTGACTTCCTCCATATAATCTTTTCGAGCTGAAAATACCTTCCCACCGTCTCCTATAAGGTTTTCAAACTTCTTCTTGGTAAGTGGAATTTTTTGGTCGCCTATCTTTTCATAAAAGAAAATGTCAACTCCAAACCTTCTTCCGTCTGTTAGAACAAAATACCACGTATCAGGGCTCGTGCCTCTTTTTGCCCTTATTCCCATGCCTATGGATACAAATACATTTTGTTTTTTAAACTCAAGAAAAAGATATGCTATTGCCTCATTTTTCTGACCAGGCCCCTGATCACCAAGAACATAGTCTTCAAGCTTTCGCGCATTTGAGCCAAAAGAGTCAAGCCTGGATGGGTGGTAATTGCCATCCAAAAGCAGGGTAATAAAACTTTGCATTGTCACAGACTTGCCTGAAGCATTAGCACCACGAATAAGCATCCTGCCATCGAAAAAGTCAAAATACTCCTCGTCATAATACCAGTAGTTGAAAACCCCAGCTCTGCTTAGCACCCATCTATTTTCCTTGCTCATCTTCAAAATATAAACCTCCATCTACATTTATATTTTCTATATCCTCAAACGATCTTACTGTACTCTCATTTTTAGCAGAAAGCTGATTACTTATTTCATAGTCCTGATATTCACCAACAACTCTCAAAAAAATAGGTGATATAACAATATACCCATCGTCATTTGTCTTTGCAAAATTGTGAAGCTGTAAAAACTCTAAAAGCTCTTCAAATATTTTCTCTGTTGACTTTTCCCTCCACTCCTTGTTCCAAAAATTTCCGTATTTTTTCTTGACATTCTCCACAATTAGCTTAAAGTGGTCAAGCGAAATTTCAAGCATCTCATGTGGGGGCGAAAGTCTCAGCTCACCCTTTTCTACCCTTTCAAGAATCTCTTTTGAACACAAAAGTAACACATCGCACATATTTGAATTGTCAGGGTAAGTATATCTGTAATCTCCCTCAACGCTAATATATGCAAACGACTTGAACAGGTGAAGATCAAGCTCTGGTACAAACTTTTCAAGGTCCTGTGAAATTGTTGTCTTTTGCTTTTTAATGTAATAAAGTGGTGCTTCATTTTCAAAGTCTATAATTCCATCTATCAAAAGCCCTCTGTAGGCTTTTATTCTCCTTATATCAGTTATTTGGTCAGAAAGTCCATTTGTAAACTCAAACTCGCTATTTAAAATCTCTTCGACCGACGAATACTCAACAAGGCTTTTAGGAAATGTCCTCATAAAGTACTTTGATAGCCCTGTTGATTCATAAAGTACATCTACATCAGCTCTTTCCACAAAAAGCTCTTGATTGCCATCATCTATTTTAATTAGCCCCATCTTTTCGCAAAACTTAAGAACTCTTATAAGCGACCTTCTATCAGAATACATAGTCCAATCAATTTCCTCGTAAGGATAATTCGACCGTATATACTGCGTGATATCCTCAAGCAAAAACTGAGTGTCTTTGCCCTTGTCCTCTAAAAATGCAAGAACAAGACAGAAAAATACATAGTCTTTCGGTTCTTCAAACTCCAGAATACCCATGTACTCTCTTGGAACAAGTGGTATCTTTTCAAGTCTGACTATGTCAGATGTAGCATAGAACCTAAGTCCCAGTTTGGTAACTATAAAGTCTTTTAACTCTTTGCCAATGTTTTTACACTCATAATAGCTTTCAACCTCTTTTTCTTTTAAAATCCAAAAGTTTTCAAGCAATTTTAAAAGTGCACTTTTCATCTTTCTACTTTCCTGCCTTTCTTTACTCAACAAACTCAATCACATACGCCGGCATCTCAAGCTCACCATCTATAGATTTTAAAACACAATATCTCCCATCCTTTGGTTTTACCACTTTAAATCTTTTACCTGAGTCTGTATTACCAAAACCTGTTGATAGTCCTCTTGAAAGCCACACCAAAAGTTTCTTCCTCACCTGTGGAGTCAAAACAGGAAGATTTTCAAACTCAATTTTTCCATCTTTTATAAGCTCAGCAACAAGTTTTTCTTCCTCTTCAATCTTCTTTTTATACTCCTCAAATCTTTTTTTCTTGTCTTCAGAAAATTCAGATGCCGGCAAAACTTTGCTCTTTTCTCTCACAAGCCTTCCTCTTGAGTGAAGCAAACTCTTCATTGGCGGCACGTCAAGAATGCTAAGACTTGCAAGTTCGCTCTGCCTCTTTTCCTCGGTTGCAATGTATCGCGGCAAAAGCACACCAAACACAACTGCAGAAAGCTTGTGACAGGTCGCCAAATCAAGCTCTGAGAAGATTTTAGCTAAGTGTTTGTACTCTTCCTGCCTGTTTACTTTGACACTCGACATCTCTGAAAGCCTTGCTGCAAGGTCAGACACCTTTTTTATAAGTCCCTGTATCTGATCAGAAAGTTTTTCTGCCTGACCATTGGGAGCAACAAACCAGAGTTTTATATTGTCAAACCTTGCTTTTATATTCCTTTCTATACTCTCTGGGTCTTTGAATATGTTTTTGGGATGTTCCTTTTCCTGAGCGATTATATATTTCAAAAGCTTTTCAACCTCAGAGTTTTCTAATTGCAAAAAGATGGATCTTATTTTTGGAAGATAGTTTTGAAATACAATATAGAAGTTGTAAAGGTACTGCACAAGCTTTGATTTGTACTCTAAAAAATTCTCTTTTATCATGAGATTTTCAGCTTCATACGACTTTAACATTGAAATATATTCAGAATAGCTATTTTCTATCTCCTCAAAAGATCTTGTCAGATCATCCCACCAGTCAACTGCTCTTTTTTGTGGCTCTTGTAATACACTGTCCACATGCTGAAGTAAGACAAATATTTTTTCAATATGCTTGGGATTTAACTCTGCTTTTGTATCCTCTTGAGTTTCAAGTTCAAACAAAAACCTTTCAATCTTAAGTCCGATATGTGTAAGTTCATATAAAAATCTTTTGTTCTTAAACTCCTCAACAGTTCTAGTCTTTGAAGTGTCCTGAATTGAATTCAAATTGCCCCACTCAACAAGACTTTTCAAATCTTGTTCGCACATCTGCTCTGTATAGTCTGCAAACTGTGGAAAACCTTTTAAAAATGTGAATATCTCTTCTTTTGTGAGCCTGTTTTTGTATTCCAAATGGCACAAAAAACAATATCTCATGATTGTTCTGTATCTTTCTGAGTTAGGCGCTGTGAGGTACTCAAAATATTTGAGTTTGCCCAAAAGTGGAGCTTGAAAACTATTTATCATCTTAAAGTTCTACCTTCCCTCAAAATCTTATCTTAAATTATATCACATCTTACCAAACAAAAAAGGGGCTGATACATTTTCACATACAGCCCCTCTTATTCTAATTCGCTGAAAACACAGCTTTTTTGAGATTGCTTATTTCAACCTCGTGCCTGCCAAGGATTTCATAAAAAACCTCAATCTTTACTCTGTTTTCTTTTAATTCTTTTATATCCTTTTTCATCTCTTCCATATCGCTTGAAAGTTGTTTTATAGCAAACTCAATAACAGCAAATCTGCCATCAACATATCTTCTCAGCTCTTCATGTTCACGCTTGTTTTGATCAAAGTGAGATTGCTGGATTTCTGCCATAAGTTCAAGCTTTCTCTTGAGGTCTTCAAGCATAATAGAATTCTTGGCTGTCTCAACCTCAAGCTTGTCAACCCTCTTCTCAAGAGTGTCAAGTCTTTGTTCTACTGCATCAAGTCTTTGTTCTACTGCATCAAGTCTTTTCTCTACCCTGTCAAGTCTTTCCTCTACTCTGTCAAGTCTTTCTTCTACTCTGTCAAGTCTTTCTTCAACTCTATCAAGCCTTTCTTCTACCCTGTCAAGCCTTTGTTTTACTTCTCCCAAGCCTTTATCAATGCTATCAACCTTTTCTAAGACAAGAGTTAACATTTGCTTTATCTCATCCATATTTTAACAACTCCTCTTATTTAGGCTTAAGATTATTATATATTAAAACCTATTAATTGTAAATTAACAAATTTTAGAATTTATTGAAATAAATTTATCTTCTCAATATCAGCATTGCATCTCCAAAGCTGAAAAACCTATAACGCATATCGACAGCAATCTTGTAAGCATTCATGATTCTCTCATATCCGCCAAACGCACAGACAAGCATCATCAAGGTAGTATCCGGAAGATGGAAGTTTGTAACAAGCCCGTCAAGAACTTTAAATTCATAGCCAGGGTAGATAAATATGTCTGTCCAACCTTTTTTAGCTTTTACTTTTCCATTTTCATCACAGCACGATTCTAAAACCCTGCAAGATGTCGTCCCAACCGCAATGATTCTTTTTCCAAGCTCTTTTGCTTTGTTTATTTTATCTGCAACATCCTGAGAAATCTCATAGTACTCCTCATGCATCTTGTGCTCCTCTACATTTTCAACCTTAACAGGCTTAAAAGTTCCAAGCCCAACGTGAAGTGTCACATATAAAATTTCAACACCTTTTTTTGATATTCTGCTAAGGAGCTCTTCCGTAAAGTGAAGACCTGCAGTTGGTGCTGCAGCAGAACCAGGTACTTTGCTGTACACTGTCTGATATCTTGAAAGGTCATCAAGCTCCTCTTTTATATATGGTGGAAGAGGAATCTTGCCCAGTCTCTCTAAAACCTCTTCGAACACCCCATCGTAGTAGAACCTTACAATCCTTGTACCTTCTTCTCTGTTTACATGTAAAACCTCAGCTTTTAACTCTCCATTCCCAAATACAAATCTTCTCCCTTTTCTCGCCTTTTTTCCAGGCCGTGTCATGACCTCCCATGTGTTTATATCAAGCCTTTTTACAAGTAAAAACTCTATAAAACTGCCAGTATCTTCCCTTTGCCCAATTAACCTTGCTGGTATGACCTTAGAGTTATTTAGAACAAGACAGTCACCCTCATTTAAATAATCAACTATGTCGCGGAAAATTCTGTGTTCAATCCTGCCATCTGGCAAAATAACCATGAGCCTTGAGCTGTCCCGCGGCTCTACAGGTTTTTGTGCAATCAGCTCATCTGGCAGGTCATAGTGAAAGTCGCTTAGTTTCCATTTTCTCATCTTTTTTCAATCTCAACTCCTGTGTAATAGTGTTTTATAATTTGCTTATAATTATAACCACTTTCAGCAAGGCCTTTTGCACCCCACTGGCTCATTCCAACACCGTGTCCCCAGCCCTTGCCATTGAATGTGTATGTGGTAGGGACAAGTGGCACCTTGTCAATGCTACCATCTGGATTTACAACATTTATATATTGCTGTGAATATGTCTGACTTTCGTTTTCAAAACTTCCCACATTTTCTGACTTGTAAACCTCATCATACGTCGAAAGATAAACACTTTCATCAGTTTGTGGCAAAATACTTTGAGCTTCTATTAAATCTTGTGCCTGTTTAGTCTCTATCGCTCTTTTTACACTTCCATCTTCAAACAAAATCTTCTGCCCACTTATTCTCACTCTTTTTACCTTTCCACTGCTGTCTACTATTGATACATCCGCATCTGTTGTAATTGTATATGCCTGGCTGTAAAGACCAAACAAAAGCCGTGTTGTTTCTTTTTGACACTCATATTCACCTTGCGTGCCCACAATTTTTAGCCTCAAAACCCTTCCTGCTTTTGTGTACTCAAGAGCTTGAATATCCAAAACATCACCAATGTCTATGTTCTTTTTTTTGAGCATATTTTTTATCTCATCTTTGGTAAACTGAAATAACCACGACGACTTTGAATTTTTTGCTTCTTTAGAGTTGTCAACAGACCTCAGATACTCAACAGGGTACCTCCAAACATTTTCAGAATCCTCTGTTGGAATACCGCCTGTTGATGAAAAATACACAGCGTCAATCGGGTTGCCTTTGTAAGTTATAATCTCACCTCTTGTTGCATCAACAGCTGCAATTGCCCATTTTTCTCCATATGTGCCGTCTACTGCACCGCCATATACCTGGCAGTGGTCTGTTGGGCACAGATCAAACCCAATTAACTGGTGCTTGCCAAGGTTTCTCACAGCATACGTTCGGGCAATCACTGCAAATGCTTTTACAGCCTCAATTGGCCACAGAGGGTCAATCTCCATCCTGATAACACCATACAGATACTCTTCAAGCTTTGTAACATTTATAACTGTCATATCACTACCTTTTATTCTTTTAAACTCAGCCCTGCCCCTGAACCATCTATCACCAATCTTTATTCTCTCAATTCCATTTTGCTTTTGTGGAATTATCATCAAAAACCTTGTACCTTGGTCGTCAAATCCAAAAAGTATTTTGCCATTTTCATCTTTTACAAGCACCATAGTATCTGACGAAAAAATGGTGGCGCCGGAAAGTTTTGCTGCCAGCTTACTTGCTTCACTTATATTGTCAAAACAGCCAATCAATATGCTATACCCACCATTTACAAAGCCAACAAAGGCATCTTTAAATGAAGAAAAATTTTTTAAGCTATTCTCTGCTGTTTTGTATGAAATATATCTTCCAACTGCTACATGATAATTTGGCCCTTCCTGACTATTTTTTTTGTATACATCTTTTGAAACCGTAAGGTTATTTTTTTGTGTATCAGCAATTGTAATAAAGTTTTTGTCATCAGAAATAGCTAAAAAAAGGGTTCCTTTCGCTTCAATTTTTACAGAATCTACCGGACTTGACTTTTTATATGTATCAGTGTAAAACACACCTATTCTTATCCACTCTGGGATTTGAGTCTGTGAAAATGTGGGTAATATATTAAATGAAAAAACTACAAAAAATACTATCGCTACAGTCCCGCACAAAACTTTTCTAACCATTTTTTCTCTCCTTTTATTCCTACGATGAGTTTTTATTTAATTATCTATTACTTTCTATATTATTTTATCAAAATCCCTCTTGTGAGTCTATTGCAAAAGGAATATAATTTAATCTATGAATTTTTAGAGGTAATATCAAGTAGGGGTGCAGAAAAATTGTATATAATAGTTGTGGGGTGCGGAAAAGTAGGCTCAACATTAGCAAAGTCTTTAGCAGATGAGGGGCACGACGTTGTTGTGATTGACTCTGACCAAAAAAATTTCGAAAGACTTGGACCTGACTTTAATGGTATGAAGATTCAGGGTGTTGTAATAGATGAAGATGTTTTAAAACAAGCAGGGATAGAAAAGGCAGACGCCCTTGCAGCAGTAACACCTGATGATAGTACAAACATAATGACTGCTCAGATTGCTGAAGAGATTTATAATGTACCAAAGGTTATAGCAAGGATTTATGACCCTCTGAGAGAAGATATCTTTCATTCTCTCGGGCTTGAAACAATCTGTCCTACAACCTTGGCTGTTGAGTATATTAAATCAATTCTTCTTTCACGTGAAATAAGGCATAAGCACAGGTTTGGAAAAGATGATGTATTTTTTAAGTACATTACTCCAAAGAGAGATGATATTGGGAAAGGTCTGGATAAAATAATTCTTCCTGAAAATTGCTATCTTTTTGGAATAATCCGAAATGAACACTTTTATTTCAAGAATAAAAATATCAGGCTTCAGGAAAATGATATTATGGTAGTGGCAGAAAAGAAGGTGAATAAATGAAAATTGTAATTATTGGCGGTGGAAAAGTAGGGTATTTTTTAACAAAGCTTTTAGCAGAGAGAGGAAAATATCAGATAACAGTTATAGAACAGCAGCCAGAACTTTGCAGGAAAGTTGCCGAAGAGTTTTCAAACGTAACAGTTATAGAAGGAGACGGAACATCCTTAGATACCTTGGCTGATGCAAAGGTCCACAAGTGTGACTTTTTTATTGCCGTAACCGGAAAGGATGAGGATAACCTCATATCATGCCAGCTTGCTAAAAAAGTATTTGAAGTAAAAAGAACTATAGCACGGGCAAACAACCCTAAAAACATAAACGTTATGAAAAGGCTTGGGGTTGA
The DNA here is from genome assembly GCF_000166775.1 of Caldicellulosiruptor kronotskyensis 2002. Taxonomy (NCBI): domain Bacteria; kingdom Bacillati; phylum Bacillota; order Caldicellulosiruptorales; family Caldicellulosiruptoraceae; genus Caldicellulosiruptor; species Caldicellulosiruptor kronotskyensis. Next base: position 2,547,685 of record NC_014720.1, read on the forward strand.
CAATGTAATATCTTCAACTGATATTATCGCAAAGATAATCGAACATGAGGTGGAGATAGAACCTCTTTCTGTTCTTGCAACGTTAAAAAATGGGGAAATAATAGTTTTTCAGGCGGTTGTCCAGCAAAATTCACCTGCCGCAAATAAAAAGATTGCAGATATACCGTTTCCAAAAGAGAGTATAATTGGGGCTATCATGAGAGAAAATGAAACATTTGTCCCTTCTGGGGACAGTATTATAATGCCGGGTGATACACTGCTTGTAATTGTAAGTGAAAGTGCTAAAAGAGAATTTAAGCGTCTTATAAGTTCAAAATAACGAAAAGGGTGATTGAGTGCAATGCTCAAGAAAAAAGAAAAAAACCTAAAAACCACATTCATTGGTGTACTTGTAGAAATTGGTCTTGCACTGGGATTCATCGCTGCTGGTACCATTGTCACTTTAATTCCTTATCTTTTTGGTCACAAATAAAAATGTGCTGAAAAAGAGGGCTGGATAAAATGTACAAAACCAAGTTCAAAGATGGTCATATAGAACTTAGGCATGTCCTTTACATGACAGGAAAAACTTTGAGTGCAATTGGGATAGTGGAAATATTAGCTGCAATAACTTCTCTTTTGTATCGCGAGTGGAATATGTTATTTAATCTTATGATTGGTATTGGACTTTTTTTTATTGTAAGTTTTATATTCATCTTTATTGGAAGGGACACAAAAGAAGAAAGGTTTTCTTGGGGCGCTGGAATGAGCATGGTGGCTTTGACTTGGGCGCTTGGTGGACTGATTTCAGCTGTACCTCTTTATCTTTCAGGACATTTTAAATCCTACCTGGATGCATTTTTTGAAGTTATGAGCGGATATACAACAACAGGTCTTGTTCTCATTCAGGACTTAGACCATGCACCAATGGGACTGAATATGTGGCGACATCTTATTTGTTACATCGGTGGGCAGGGTATGGTTTTAATGACCCTTAGTTTTCTTGCATCAGGGATGCGCGGACTTTTAAAGGTATACATGGGTGAGGCAAGAGATGAACAAATATTTCCTAACGTTATGCATACAGCAAGGATAATCTGGTCTGTAAGTCTTTTGTACCTTGTTCTGGGGACTTTGGCTTTGACAATAAATGGTGTTTTAATAGGTCTTCCTCTGGATATGGCATTTTTCAGAGGACTGTGGATGTTTCTTGGTGGCTGGGATACAGCAGGGTTTGCTCCTCAGTCTCAAAATGCAATTTATTTTCACAGTCTGTCATACGAGATTATTTGCATGACCATAATGATTTTAGGAACAATAAATTTTGCGCTTCATTATTTTATCCTCACTGGTAATTATAAAGAAGGTATCAGAAACGCTGAAATAAAAAGCCTTTTTACAACAATAACAATTTTGAGTTTTCTTGGTGCCGTCGCTTTAAAAGGCATTTATTCAGATAGCACAGTTTCATTTAGAAAAACATTTTATCATTTTCTTTCTGCACATACAGGTACAGGATTTGCAACACTTTACTCGCAGCAATTTTTCTCTGAATGGTCAGACGCAGCAATAATTCTTATAGTTATTGCCATGCTTGCGGGCGGTTCTGTTTGCTCAACAGCAGGTGGTATAAAGGCACTGAGGTTTGCAATACTTGCAAATGCTATTGTAAATGACATAAAAAAGATGATAAAACCTGATTCGGCAATTGTTGTTGAAAAGTTTCATCATCTAAAAGAAATAACATTACAAGATAGGCATGTTCGAAATGCATCAATTATTATACTTTTGTATATTTCAACATTTGCGCTCGGAACACTTGCAGGTACGTTTTTTGGGTATCCTCTGAAGGCAGCAATGTTTGAATCAGCCTCAGCTCTCGGCAACGTTGGACTTTCAATTGGAATTACTCAACCTTCCATGCCAGATGCATTGAAAATTATCTATATTTTTATGATGTGGGTCGGAAGGCTTGAATTTATGTCTGTGATTGCTCTTTTCGCATTCCTATTTAAAGAGGTAAAGGAAGGATAAGAAAAGATGGCAAGAAAATTATTTATGTTATTATTGATATTAATTGGAATTGAGGTATCATATTTAACCGAAACTTCTTTGGCAAAACCTATTGATAGCAATACGCTTATAAATAATGCTTTTAAATATGACGGCAAATTTATCGAGTTTCAAGGAGAAGCTATAGGCGAAATAATGAAAAGAGGAAATTACGCTTGGGTCAATGTTCACGATGGTAACAATGCAATTGGTATTTTTTTGAAATATGAAGATGCTAAAATAATTAAATATCTTGGAAGACATGGAGTAAAAGGCGATACTGTATATGTAAAAGGAATTTTTAATAGAGCTTGTAGGGAACATGGCGGAGATTTGGATATACACGCATATCAAATTAAGATTTTAAAAAGAGGCTATGAAATTGAAGAAAAAGTTGACAAAATCAGGCTTGTCATTGGAATATTGATTTTCACAGTAGGCAGTTTTCTTATGTGGACTGTGTTTAGATATAAATGGTAACGGCTGGCCAATTTTTTAGACCAGCCGTTTAATTTTATTTAAAACAAAATTTTAAACTATTTTTTATCATATTTTTTGTCCTTTTAATCAAAAGATAGCTAATTATACCAATTGTATCAATCATTACATCAACAGCGCTTGGTCCTCTACCAGATACAAATATCTGATGAACTTCGTCTGAAATTGCGTAGGCAACAGAAAAAATAAATGTCAATATAAAAGACTTTTTTGAATTTCTGTTGCATTCAAAAAACGCTTTGTAAAACAGCATACTTAAAATGAAGTATTCTGTTACATGTGCAAGTTTTCTTATAAATAATTCAAAATTCTTTCTATTATGAGAGTTAATCAAATCCTTTCCCGTAAAAAATTCTATAAATTTCTCCGCAAAAATTGCTATTGAAAAACTTTTTTGATGTGAAATAGCACCTTCCTGTGCTGAGAAACAAAAAATTACAGTCATCCATACAAAGACAAGTGCCCATCTTATGTAAATTCTGCTTTTCATAAATATCAGTTTCCCTTCCCATATTAAAATGAAAAGTCTAATACATTACAATTATAGCCTTTATGTGCTAAGTTTTATATTAGCTTAATTTAACAAACTAAAAATAATATTTTGTTGCAAACTGCTTTAAATAAAGATTAGCGTACTTTCCTTTAATGCGTAGTAACTCATTATGATTACCTTTTTCTATTATTTTACCATCCTCAATGAAATATATAATATCAGCATCTTTGATTGTAGAAAGCCTATGTGCAATTATCAACGTAGTTTTACCTTCTATTAGAGCATTGAGTGCTTTCATCACTTCTAACTCTGATTCAGAATCCAAAGAAGATGTCGGCTCATCTAAAAGTAATATTGGAGCATCTTTTAAAATAGCTCTTGCTATTGCAATTTTCTGTCTCTGTCCTCCAGAAAGTGTCAAACCTCTGTCTCCGACTTTTGTGTTATATCCCTCTGGAAGACTCATAATAAAATCATGAATATTGGCTTTTTTGGCAGCTTCAATAACTTCTTTTTCTGTAGCATTTAGCTTTCCATATCTAATATTTTCATATATACTTCCATTGAACAAATAACAATCTTGAGGAACATATGCAAAAAGACTTCTTAATTCCTTGACAGTATAACATGATATGGGTCGGCCGAAAATTAATATCTCCCCCTTTTGTGGCTTATAAAAACCCATTATTAATTTAAAGATAGTACTCTTTCCACCACCACTTTCCCCAACAAAAGCCACTTTTGCACATTTTGGAACTGTAAAGGTTATGTCATTTAATACTTCTTTTGTTTCGCTATATGAAAAACTTACCTCTTTGAATTCTATACAAATACTTGAACTATTCTGATTTATTTCAGTAACCATAGGAACACAATTATACTCTATCTCCGTGTCATCCAAATATTTCTTGTCAATATCAAGAACCTCAAAAATTCTTTGTGCTCCTGCTAAAGAACTCTGCAGATTTGTTAAAAACTGTCCAACAGAACCAAAAAGCCATACTAAAGAACCCATCATATTTACGCTAATCATTAAATTACCAAACGTAAGGTCATTCTTCATAACCAGATATCCACCAATTACTATCTGTCCAAAAAATATAAGCCACCCTGCTGTATAATTATAGGCTGCAAGTATAGAATTATACTTTACTCTCTTCAATGAAAGTCTGTAAACTGCTAAATTTGCTTGCATAAACTTTTTAAAAATTATCTCACCTATCATAAAAACACGAATAACAAAAGCACCTGAGACAATATCTGAAAATCTCTGAACAACTTCTGAAAGCTTTGATTGTATCTTATCACTTACATTTTTCAATGGTTTCACAAAAGCTACATTAAAAGTAAAATGAAGAAGACCTATGACCAATCCATATAAAAATAGCATTTTGTTTACATAAAATATTACGCTTGCTGAACCAATACCACTAATAAAAGCCATTACCAGCATCATAATCTGCCAGGAATATGCCCCTTCAGCAATAGCAACATCGTTGTTAATACGTGACATAAAATCCCCGCTGTGCTTTTTTTCAAAGTAGTCCAATGATAAACTTAATACTTTCTTAAATAAATTTTCTTTTATAATCATTGTAGTTTTTATTATACAACATTCGTATATAAATCCAAATATAGGTATTATGATCAATAAGATGCCAAACCACTTAGCCACAAAAATCAGACCTTTAAAAAGTCCATGTAAGTCTTTTGCCAGAATACTATCTGTCACAATCTTCAAACCCAAGGCGCCAACAAAATTAAACAAAAATTGCTGTGATGACAATATTATCAATGCTACTATATAACTTATACCAAGTAGTGGAGTCCCCCCATCTTTCCACATAAATGAAAAAAGCCGTATCAAATTTGAATTAACTATTTTTTTCACAAATTCTCACTCCCTAAGTAAACAAATTTCCTTCCATTTTGTCAGCAAATTGTCTTGAATAAAGATTATAATAAACTCCTTTTTTCTCAATCAGTTCCTTGTGAGTCCCTTCTTCGCAAATTTTCCCATTATCTATAACAATTATTTTGTGTACATTTTTGATTGTAGAAAATCTATGTGCAATAATAATTACTGTTTTGCCATTTACAATTTTCTCAATTTCGGACTGAAGTGCATTTTCTGATTCTATATCAAGTGCAGAGGTAGCCTCATCTAATATAAAAATATCAGAATTTTTCAATATTGCCCTTGCTATAGTAATTCTTTGTTTTTGCCCGCCTGACAAGTTTACACCTCTTTCACCAATCTCTTTAAAATAACCCCCCGCTTCATTAATTATAAAATCATGAATATTAGCTATTCTGCAAGCTTCTTCTATTTCCTCTCTCTTTGCATCTAATTTCCCATATAAGATATTTTCATATATTGTTGTGGGAAAAAGAAAAATATCCTGATTTACTACTGAAATTCTATCTCTTAAATTTTTCAAATTCCACTCTTCTAAAGAATTACCAAGTATTTTTATTTGCCCACTTTGAGCCCTGTAAAGACCAAGAAGTAGCTTTACAATGGTCGATTTTCCACTACCACTTGGTCCAACAATTGCTACTTTCTCACCTTTTTTTATTTTAAAACTCACACCTTCTAAAACCGGTTTCATTGACCTATCATAAGAAAATATTACATTTTCAAACTCAACTGCATAGTCATAGTCATCCTTGCTTTGGTTTAAATCGCCAGACATTTCATTAGGATGTAATAATATCTCATTAATTCTTAATGCAGCAGCCTTTGTTTTCCTATAGTTATTTATTACATTAGGTAAAATGTGCATTGGGGCTAAGAATATATTCATAAGTTCTGCAAAAGCTATAAGTCCACCAAATGTAAGCTTGTTCTTTATTACCATATAACCACCAAATAGAAATAAAAGAATACTTGGTGCAACTTGAATTACACCTTTAACCGTCTCAAGAATTGCTGAAATTTTGGCTATCTTTAAACCCTGATGAAATACCTTTTCTAAACCCGATTTAAAAGTTTTAAAGATATGTGCTTCAAGCAAAAAAGCCTTTATCAATAAAGCACCTGTTACTACATCTTGAACAGTGGTATTTGTTTCACCAACCAAATCTTGCTGCCTTTTTGTAAATTTCTCAACGGGTTTACTAATATATAACGCAGCAAGTATAACTATGGGAATTACTGCAAAACAAAAGAGAGTCATCTGCCAACTCACCAATATCCCATAAACAATTCCAATAACAAAAACAACTGGATGATATAATATATCATTTAATGATTGAGTCAAAAATCCATTAATAATCGACAGGTCAGAAGTGAGTCTGGATATAAAATCACCTGTTGTATTTTTTTCTATAAGGTTTATTTCAGAAACTATTAGCTTTTTGCTAATCTCTTCTCTCAAATCTTTTAAACTTTTTTCAGAAAACTTACCGTGTACATATGCTTTAATATATTCAAGAGGGATTTTTATCGAAATAACGATAAGTGCTATTTTTAATATGCTGATAAATAGATTAAAATCTTTTTTGACTCCTGCATCAACAAGACTTTTTTCAATTTGTATTAAAGATATATTAATAAGTGATGCGGCAATAGATAAAAGAGCTACTGTTATAAGTAAATAAAAATTTTTCTTTATTATCTTAAACACCTCAGAAAACTGTATAAATCTTTTCTTTTTCATATTTTTATTATCACCTCTGAACCATCTGAGTCTTTTATCTCCACAATAACTAATCCCTTATACTTTCCAAGAGAATAAATTGCGCGTGAGATGGCTCTAAAATCTATGTCATCAAACGATATCTTTGCTTGTGCTTTTTTTAAGATATGTTTAAACACAAATTTTGGTGTGAATCTTAACAAAAATGCTACTGCAAAAAGAGGAAAATATACATTTATTTTTCTTTCATCGCGGTTGCCTACTATTATTCTCATATTTCTAAAAACCACCTTTATAAGAATAAAATTTATTTAATTCCAATATAAACCTTATCCCCATTTGAAGATTGGATGTTTACAATTTCACCCACAAGACCACTTTCAATAGCACTTAAAACCATATTAATATCGATACCTTCAAAAATGTTTTGAAAATTAGATATATCATTATCTTCATGAGTGATATTTTCAATTCCTCTTTGAATTGACTGATCAACTATCTTTTGAATAAACTTTGGACCAGTCGCATTTATCATGCTCTTTATAAACTCAATTGGTAGACTTATTTTAACCTCATCATTATTCGACGAACTTACCAATATCCTGAGTATCCTACCTTTATTTTGCTGTTCAGTTGGACTAAAGCTTTTCTTTTGAATAATCTCAAGCATATCATATGCCTTTTCAGCATCAAGTTTGCCTTCTTCTACCATTTTAAGTATTCTTAATATCTCCTCTTTCATAATACTTAATCCTCCTCTTTTAATATTTTTATAGCTTCATCAGGGCTAATCTCACCGCGTTCTAACATCTCTAAAACTTCTATTGTATCCTGTCTCTTGCCACTGTCCTTAAGACCAAGTACCTCTAAAATGCTTTCAAGTCTTGCCCTGAGTGTTGGATACGAAAGTCCAAGTTCTCTTTCCATTTCTTTGAAATTCCCCCTTACTTTTAGAAACATCTCAACAAATTGAAGTTGTTCATCTGTTAATTTCATAAACTTGTTATACTCAAAACTGTTTTCTATAGTAGTTTTGCAAGATGGGCACCTTAGCCTGACAATTTCAAGCCCAGAACCACATACAGGACATTTGCTCAATAGCTTTACCCTCATTCCTTTTGCCACCCTTATTCTTTTGTTGAAATTAATTATACTCTAAATTTTAATATGTTGCAAGTATAATTTTAATATTATTAAAATTTAGAATACTTTTATTTTAATTTTATTAAAATATGTCTTTTCAAAATAAAAAATGGAGTCACACTTTTATCTTATATGACTCCATTTTATTCAACTATAAAAATTTAGACATATATTTTCAAAATCTCAACAAAAGTTCGAGTAACTTTTTATCAAGCTTGTGCCCATAAAAGTCTTCATATTCGACATCATCTCTTCCAGAATCAATAATTCCAAAAGGACCACGCAAATTCCAAAGCGCAATCCCAATCCCAAGCTCTTTTAAAACATCCAATACATCAGCCAGCCATCTCACAACAATATGATGGGGTGTTTTATTGTATGCTCCACCTTCACCACAAATTACACCAACATCGTATTCAAATAATTTTGCCCACTTTTCATAATGCCTTCTTAAATAATCCTGGTCAACAACCTCACCATTTTCGCGTACAAGCGGCCACGATGGCTCAGCAAATTTGTTACTCTCCTCAACCCACTCTGCCTTGTAATGGGTAAGCTCAAACGGAATGTATGCCCTGCAAGCTTGTGCTACATCTAAATTTGTGAGCTCAAAAACAGGTTCATTGCCATAATCAACACCGTCAATTATAATAAGCCTCTCTTTATCAATCTCTTTTATCTTTTCAATTGTATATGTCATAACTCTTATAAAATCCTCTTTTGTCATCTCCTCTTTTGAATACTGTCTTGGTTCATTTATAAGGTTAAAACTCAAATGTTTTGAAGATATCCCTTTATACCTTTTAGCAAATGTCTGCCAATATAATACAAATAATTCAAGAGGTTCTCTGTCTTTCCACAGGTTATAGCCTTCTTTTGTTCTTTCATTCACGCAATAACCTGGCGCACCGTGAATGTTCAAACAGATATGAATACCATACTTTTGCCCCCAGACAACAATTTTGTCTACCATTTCTAAAACTTCCTCTTTTATTTCCGGTCGCCCTTCCACATACCAGTTCTTGTAGTTCATAGGTATTCTTGCAAAGTTAAATCCCCACTCCTGCATCCATTTAAAATCATCTTCAAAAAATCCATAGCTCATATTTGGAACAAAAAGACCAAGTAGATTGAATCCTTTGTATTTTGGTAATTTATTCATTGTTTACTCTCCTTTACTAAAAAATCAAAAGGAAAGGGCAGACTCTAATTCCCCTTTCCTTATATATTTTAATTATTTCAACACATGAACTTCCTCTAATTTCTTTACTTTTTCTATCAAATCTTTCACTTCAGCAAGTTTTTCCAATATTAGCATCACTGATGAAACTGCATCGTAGTAGAAAAAGTAATTAATACCTTCCTCTAAAATAACTTTCATATAATCTCTAATCTCATTACCCGTATATCTTACAGGAACATCTAAAAGCTTGTCTACATCACTCAAAAACGCTTTGAAAAACTCAGGCAATATAATATGATTATTCCTAAACTTTTTCATCTCAAGCCAGGCAAGAAGCATTTTTAGCTTTTCCCCATATACTGTGCAATCTCCTACCATCATAATGAAATGTTCACCTTGTCTGTCAATTAAAAACCCCGCATCATATTCGCTCTGTATACACATGTTTTTAAGATTCTCTATACACTGTTTAGATCCACCACTGATTAAGGTACTTTTTAAGCCATATCGCTCAGAAATCCTATCAAAAAGTGAAATTATAGATTTGTCTTCCGAAACTATGCAAACCTTTAACCCTTTGAACTTGGCGCTTTCAAATGTCTCTTCAAGCCTCGCAAAGTACATCTCAAGCGGTGATGAGACAAGTTCATTGACAAAATTGATGTTTGAGGATGTCCTGAAATCACATGTAACAAACAGGTTTTCAATTTTTCTTTCGAGTGATTTGTCAATGTTAATACCATTATGGTCAAATATTTCAATTCGTATGCTGTTACCTCTTGATCGAACATAAATGCCAGCATCATAATAGTCTTTGACAATGTATCTGAAAACTGGAAGTATTATCCCTCTTGTTCTGTAAAGTCTTGCACCGGTTATCTGGCAGCCTGTTTCAATAGCTTTTCGAATAACGCTGCTTTTTTCTGTGTAGTCATCACCAATTAAAATTCTTGCATTTCTGTCAAAGACAGAACCGATTGAATTTCCAAGTTTTATGCCAAACTGGGGTGTTATCTCCTGATTAAAATCACCTGTAATTCCACGAACCCAAAACACGCTCTTTATAACCTCTGTTCCCCAGTAGATGTTTTCATCTATCACTGTGCCAGATTCAATTGTTTTTTCTGGCCAGATTTTGGCTTCAGCTTTAACCTCAACAAAATCTTTCAAAAGGTTGTTTTCACCCACAACTGCCTTTTCAGACACTCTTACATAGTCTTTCAAAATGGATTTGCTGCAGATGATACAGCTTTTGAGCTCACAGTTTTTTCCTATGAAACTTCCGCTCCACAGTATAGCCCTCTCAAGCTTGCTTCCTTTTGCAATCTTTACACCATCACCAATTACACAAAACTCTCCTATTTCAACATCGTCTTCTATCTCACACTCACTTCCAATAAACACGCTCCGACTTATTTTCGCATTAGGTGAAATGATAGAATTCTTGGAAATTTGAGAACTTTTTAGATCAAGGTCAAGTATTCCACCAAGTTTAAATACATCTCTGTGAGCTTTGATGTAGCTTCCTACATCTCCAATGTCACACCAGTATCCATCCATCTCAAAACCAAATATGGGAACTTTTTCTTTCAAAAGTTTAGGGAACAAGTCCTTGCTAAAATCAAATGGTTTGCCATCTTCTATATAGTCAAGTATCTCTGGTTCAATTATATATATCCCTGTGTTTGCAAGGTTTGAAAAGACCTCGCTCCAGGAAGGCTTCTCAAAAAACCTTTGAATTCTTCCTTCTTCGTCTGTAAGAACAATTCCATACTCTATAGGTATTTCAACCTCTTTTAATACAATTGTGACCTTGCTGCCCTTCTGCTTATGAAATTCTATCGCTCTTGTGAGGTCTGCATTTGTAATTCCATCTCCACTCAAAACGACAAAAGTATCATCCAAAAAAACTTTTGCATTCTTGACAGAACCTGCCGTGCCAAGAGGCCTGTCTTCAATAAAGTGCTGAATATTAACCCCCCATTTTTGTCCATCTTCAAAATAGTTGATTATCTTGTCAGGGTGATATTGAAGAGTTGTTGCAATTTCAAAAATGCCATGAGCTTTAAGAAGCTTTACCGCATACTCCATCACAGGTTTTCCGAAAAAAGGTATCATCGGCTTTGGAAGTGAGACAGTCAAGGGTCTGAGCCTTGTTCCAGACCCACCTGCCATTATAACGCCTTTCATACTTTTTTAGACCTCCTCCTTTTGACTTTGAAATTTTCCTCTAACGTACTGAAAACCATTCCATCTTTTTTGCTTCTGTGACAATCATTTCGTATACGTTCTTTAGTCTTTTTACAATTTTGTCCCATGAATAAATCTCTTTTGCATCACTTTGTGCCTGTCTTGAAAGTTTTTGACGCAGATACTCATCTTTTAAGGCAAGCAAAATCATATCAGCAAGTGAATTTGAATTTCCACAGAAAAAAGTAAGTCCGTTGTGAAGGTGTTTTACAATCTCAGAAAAACCTCCTGTATCAGATACAACTGGCAAACATCCTGATGCCATTGCTTCTAAAGCAACTATTCCAAAAGGTTCATAAAGACTTGGGAACACAGCAATATCAGAAACTTTAAATAGTTTTTTCCTTTCTTCATCAGAAATAAAACCTGTAAACATCACTTTATGTGAAAGCCCTAAAAAGTGAGCTTTTGAGTAAAGTTCACCTGTCATTGGACCACTTCCAGCAATTATGAGCTTTGCATCATAAAAATTATCAAGCACCTTTCTGAAAGCTTCTATCAAGATGTGAACTCCTTTTTCATAAACATGTCTTCCAATGAAAAAGACTATCTTTTCACTGTTCATTGCATACTTTCTTCTAAATTCTAAATCAAACTCTACATTTGCAAACTCATCATAATCTATACCATTTGGAATAGTAATGCATTTGTCTGGTGTTAAACTAAAAATTCTTTCACACTCATTCTTCATAAACTCAGAGTTCACAATTACTTTCCATGCCTCAAATGTCAGCCACCACTCAACATTGTGAATAAACCTCTGCATATCTGTGTATATACCGCCGTTTCGTCCGTGTTCTGTTGCGTGAATTGTAGCAACCAACGGAATTCGAAGAGCGTACTTAACGATGCGCGCAGCAAATGCTACAAGCCAGTCATGCGCATGGATTATGTCAAATCTTCCTTCTTTTTGGGATATATATATGGCTTTTTCAGCAAGTGACATGTTCATTGTCATGACCCAGTCAATAAAGTTAAGGGAATTTAGTGGATACACTGGAACTCTAAATATCTTAAGATTCCCATGATCTTCTATTCTTTCGTAGTCTTCTGAAATGGTAACAACATAAACTATGTCTGTTTCAGATAGCTTCTGTGAAATGCTTCTGACCACTCTTGAGATGCCACCAACAATCCTTGGTGGATATTCCCATGTAAGTTGAAGTATCCGCAACCATTCATCTCCTTTCTTTTGGCAATTTTTTAAGAGGGTTTATATAATTTATACCACTTTGTGTATAGTATTAACAAAAATTTTTCTATATTTTTAATTTCTTTTTCTAATATTATCTTCTCCAATTTATAATACTTTAAGTTTGCAAATCTTTTCCTCAGAACTCTTTTTGCAAATTATATAACTTGCATAAATATTTTATCTAAATTTTGACATTATTGATGTTGTTTTTTTTTTTTTTTTTTATGGTATATTTAAAATATCAGCTTAATTTCTAAAATACAACTTTAGGGGAGGGGTTATGTAGAATGCAGGTATATGCTACGAGAACAAATCCAATACAGGAATTAAAAGAGTTTGGCGGAAGAGTTTTAAATGGTGTGAAAGAAGGTGTCAAAGAAATCATAAATGATATAGAAAGAACAGCAATAGCTTCAGGTTTGGAAAATGGCATTAAAGGCGGTATTAGTGGCTACAAACAAATCAGAGAATTTAATGCTGTAATGAAAAATGGATATACATTAAGAGGAATAGGACAAGCTGGCATGTCTGGAGCTGTAAGTGGTTTTGCAAAAGGAGTAATTAAATCACCTGGAATTGTCGGATGGATATCAATAGGTTGGTCATTTGGAGAAGGTTTCGTTAGAGGTTGGAGAGAGTATGGAAAATAAAAAAAGTTATTTTAGTTGGATCTTAGCTGGATGCATTACTTCTACACTGCTCGTTTATGCTGTTTACTACTTAAAAGACTCTTCTTACTTTAAAGAAAATCCTTTAAACAGAATTATTCAATTGTTGATTGTAGTTGGAATAATAGTCGGTGCAATAATTGATGCTAAATGTATTGAAAATTCTAACAAAGTACATCTTAGAATTTTATTAAATAACTTTCTGTTATTTTTAGTTTTCTTTTTTCTACCCCTAAACATTGGTCTTTTAGTTTTAAAAATAATACCAAGTATAAAAGACTTGGGAGCTTTTATCTTGCTCGAAATTTTTTTCACATATTCTGTTCTGCGTTCTAATTACTTATATATTCTTAAATTCAAGAATTACAAAAATTATACAAAAATTATTATATTATCTGCTCTCTTGTTAGGAATTTTCTTGGGAATAATATTCCCTGAAATAGAAGGTATGTATAGATATTTATTAATTTTTGTTTTTGTTACAATACTTTTTGAGGTATTAAATTTTACATTAAGATAAATCTTTTTTGATTTAATATAATGAAAAATGGATATATGTTTAAGAGGAGTAGAACAAGATAGTTTGTCCAGTGCTACAAATGCTTTTGCAAAAGAGATAATTAAAATATTTGAATATGGAGAATATTTCACAACTGGTATATCTTTTGTAAAAGGATTTGTCCGAGGTTGGAATGAGTATGGAAAATAAAACCAAACATAACTTTTTGAATTGGGCACTCAGCGGAATTATTCTTTCACTTTTGACATTAATTTTCTTCTATCTCAATAGAAACTCACCAATTTTAAAAGGAAATATAACAAACAGAATTGCACAACTATTTATTGTAGTTGGAGTAGCAGTTGACAGCATATTAGATTTGTCAGTAGAACAAAATTTAAATGGTTACTCAAGAAAAATTTTAATAAAACCTGTGATATTTTTTATTAGTTTCTCTTGCTTATTTGATATTGGTATATTTTTGCTCAAGATTATATCTTCACTAAAACTTCTTTTAACGTTAATAATATTTGAATTTCTGTTTGCACTTTTTACCATCCGCTTTTTTCATTTAGAAAAAGTGAAATTTTATAAATATAAGAACTTTAGCAAAATAGTAGTCTTCTTTATACTTGCGACAATAATACTTTTGATTATTTTTGTCCCATCTTTAGAAGGTATTGGTTTGTATATCACAATATGTGTTGTAGGTATTGTTTTCTTTGAAATACTAAACTTGTTATTAAAATAAAGCAAATTGTAAAACTAATTTTATGATTTGAAATATTTAGTAAAAGGTTGCCCTATAAATAACTTAAAGTGCGAGGTAAATTCAAATGAATCTTTATCTTCCTTTAGATACATTTCAAGAAGTGAAAATCATCACAGAAAACAATATCATTGAATGTGAGAGAAATAGTGATTTTATTAATATTTCAACTTTCTTAAAAGAAAATGAAGCTTTTATTATTGCTTGTAACGAACAATTAATAATTTTTGCAACTATTGAAAAACTAAAAAAATTAAAAAAAGAGTTAAAAATAGAAAAAGTAAAAATTGGTTTGGAAACGTTTAAAACTGAAGATGGATTTTTAAAACTATTACATGAAACCCATGTTCTTTTTGGGAATGATAAAAAGTTTGTAGTATATATTGAACTAATTAACCCTGTTGATACATGCCCTATTATTATCGAGATAAAAAAGAATTCTGAAAAATGTTATTTCTCCTTAGCTAATATTCCACCAGGAGAAGAAAACAATAATTACTTAATAAAGTATGCAGAACATATCATTCTCGACTTTTCTCAACTGGAAGAAGCAACATATGACATCGAAATAAAATTTATTGATGGCAAAATAATTGGAAAAACAACCTTTAAATATCAACCTTTAAAAAAGAGATTGGAGAAATATTTACCTTATAATCCTGTGTAATAATAAAACTAAAAGACCAGCTGTGTTTAAAACAAACAAGCTGGTCTTTATTTTTATCATTAATTTATTCATAAAGATACAGCACATACATTGCATGAGACCATGCTAAAGGAACAACCCATGCAGGCTTGCCAGTAAGCCTGTCAACCTGCTCTGGAAAAAGTCCGTTTGGCAAACTGTGCGCTTTTGCCCACTCAAAAAGTCTTTCTGCCCTGTCAATCTGCCCTGTTTTTTTGTAGTAAATTGCAAGCCAGAGTGTTGTTAGTATCCATGGATTTCCACCAATGTATCTGTCATCAGAGTATCTCTTGTAGCCCCCGACAATTGAATTTTGACACTCCCTTTTAATAGCCAAAATGGTTGTTTTGAAAGCCTTATCGCTGCTATCTACCATTTCAAAAGGATAATAAATGCCAAGCATTGAAATGTCAACAACTTCATCTTGCTTTTTGAAATAATAGGTTATCTCATATCTCTCATCTTTTTGCATGTACCTGTTCTCTTCAGGAAGCTTTAAAAATTCCTCATGTGAAATTCTAACATCTGTTGACCTTACATACCGGGAAAGTTTAGGACTGTAAAATCTTGTTACCATCTGATTTTTTATTGCTTTTAATTTCATTTCAATTTCGCTTTCAAGATCAGGAAAATATTTTTTGGCTTTTTTCAGCGCAGCATAAATGCTTGCATTTGAGTAAAGATGAATTCCTTCTCTTTCTTCCCACAAGTCAAAGCTTCTGCACACAACTCCTTTTGTACTGTCCACTGCAGCTATCAAAAACAACAGTGCTTTTTTAAGCTTATCTTTATACAAATCAATCAAATGCAAGGAATTTTGTCTTTCGCAGTAGCTGAGAAATCCCCATACAACAGAAGCAGTCTCATCAATCTGAATTCCCCAACTTGGTGCCAAGCTGCCATCTGTGTAATATCTCTGGTCCCAGAATCCTTCCTTTTCCTGACAAGAAAATTTGAATTCAAAAAATTTTTCAACCTCCCTTGAGAGTCCAAGCTTATCCATTGCAGATACTATAAACGCAGCGTCTCTTCCCCACACAAAACCATACCCGCCACAGTGGAAAAACTTCTCGTCAACCTCTGATGCAGCTAAAATTCCACCTGTTTTGGAGTTCTGCAGAGTATAAAATACATAGGCACTTCTTTTCTGAAGCTGCATATCTTTTGGGTCTTGTGTGCAAATGAGCTTTACTTTTGAAAATTTCTTTTCCCAAAAGGCTTTGTTTTGCCTGTAAATTTCGTCATACCCTTTTTGCTTTAAATAAGAAAGCTTTTGATAGATTTCATCTTTTGAGTTTCCAAAAGCAAGAAAACATACAACCCTCTCTGTATTTTTGAGTTTTACAGCAATCTGAGGGTTTGTTGCCTCACTCCAACCTTCCAATTGATTATCGTTTGCATCACTAATTCCGTTTTTTACTGTAAAGCTTTTTATCTTATTCTCAAAAGCAAGACCTATATATGTCCCTTTAAAATATGCATAGATTATTTCATTTTCCTTATCAACCTTTGCAGCATTAAAAAGACTTGAAGAATTTATCATGGGTTCTAAAAAGACATAGAAGTCTTCAAAGTCAGTTTCCCATAAACGAACCAAGCTGTCTGTTTCAAAATCAACAAAATCAAGCTGAAAAATTGTTTTGTCTGCAATTTTATATTCAAAAAAGTATGCAAAATCATCCCTATATCCACTTTTTATCTTAAAACTTTCATCCTCGAAAAATACAAGCCCATCCAAAAAAACAGCTGCCAAAAAGAGTTTTAGCTGCTGATAATAATCTACTGCAGGCCAATAAAACCTTTGCAATATGCCATTTGAATCAAGCTGCCCTAAAACCTTTGTATTCCCAATTATAGCTTCTACTACGTGCGGCTTTCTCATATGATCCCTCTTTCCTATATACAAATTGTTGCGCAAACATTTGCAGTGATTTTATTATATCAGATATTACAACATTTGTGCATTCAGCAATTTTACTAATTTTTATTCTCTCCTATTTCTTTTTAAAAAAACAAAATCCTCTCTGACAGCAAATTTTATTATATCATTATTTGTCAGAGAGGACTTTTATTATTCATATTTAAAATATTTACCTTATTACCATCTCAAGCAAATCCCAAACCTTGTTAACTTGAGCACTGTTTAAGCGGATTTTGTACTCCTTTTCAGGTCTTGCAAAAATGAAGTTGTTCTCTACATCCCTGTCAGCTTCAATTATAAGGCAGATTGCAGGAGTTTTGGGTTTTATTATAATATGGTCATCTTTTATTTCGTACTCAAACTGGCAGGGTTTTAGCTCAAGGTTTATTGGCTTTTCAAATACAAAGTAGTTTTCGTACTCCACTCTATCGACAAAAAGGCTCACAAAAACTATGCTTTCCAAAAGTCCTCTGTCTATCTTATCTCCAATTACAGCCGTTTCAACATGTTTGGGTATATATAACCACTCACCCTTCAAAATATTCAAGTTTTCTACTTTTTCAGAAAATGCCTCAATCACACCATTTTCAGGAATTTCCACAGTTAGGTTTTTCTCGTATAACTTCTGCCCGTCAAAGTTCCAGATTGTAATATTGAGCTTACCTTGTTTTGGCTCTAGCTCATCACTAACAATATATACCTTTAGTTTTCCATCCTCATACTCAACAACTGGCAAAAACTTTGCAAATAACCTTTTTGATTCATAGTAAAGCGCCTTTCTTCTTTTCAAGTAATCAATTGATGACCATGATATAACAGGCCAGCAATCGTTAAGTTGCCAGTAAAGAGCACCGGCAGTTCTAAACTTATTTTTACGATAATGTTCAACAGCGGTTTTAATAGCCTCTTTTTGAACAAACTGTGACAAATACACAAAAGAGTCAAAGTCTTTTGGTAGACCAATTGAGCCTGCCATATACCTTATAAGCCTTTCCAAACCTTCTTCCTGCTTTTCGTGCATTCTCAAAGTTTTTGAAAAGATTGTCTGGTCTTTAAGAGGAATGTACTTTTTCATTGTATCAAGGTGTGCTGCTGCCTGAAAACCAAACTCGCTCACAAACCTTGCATTGTCGTGTTTGTAGTAAATATAGTCTTTCCAGCCAGCCCAGATATCCCATGTATGTTTGTCGCCAGCAGTGTTGCTATTTGGATGCTCCCCACCATATGGGCTTGAGATGTGGTACGGTCTTGTTGGGTCAAGCTCTGATAGAATCTGTGGCAAAACCTTCTTGTAAATTCTATTTCCCAAAAACTCTGGATCGCCGATGTGCCACCAGTCTACAAAGCCCCAGTTGTTCTCGTTATTCCCACACCACAGCACAATGCATGGATGGTTTCTGAGCCTCTTTATCTGGTACTCAGCTTCTTTTTTGAAATTCTCAACAAAAAAGTCAAACTCATCAGGATAAATTGCACATGCAAACATGAAATCCTGCCACACCATTATACCGTTTTTGTCACATTCGCTATAGAACCAGTCATACTCATAAATTCCGCCGCCCCAGACTCGCAGCATGTTCATGTTCGCATCTTTTGCCATTTTAATTAACTCTTTATAGTCTTCTTCTTTTAGCCTTGGCAGGATGGAATCAGCAGGTATCCAGTTTGCACCTTTTGCAAAAATCTTCTTGCCATTTATCTCAAAGATAAAACTTTCGCCATATTCATCCTTTTCTTTTATTACTCTTACAGTCCTGAACCCTGTTGTGACCTTCTTTTCTTGAGCTTCATTTGAAGTCTTTGCAGTTATTTTAAACTCATATAAAGAAGGCTCCCCATACCCGTTTGGCCACCAAAGTTTTGGGTTTTCTATCTCAATCCTTTCATCAATAAAATACCCATCTTTTGATTTATAAACCTCTGGAAAAACTTTCACAGAAAAGCTACCATCAAATACCTCTATCTCAACTTCGGATGGTTTTTCAAAACAGTTTATCTTTGCAAACACCCTTACAATGGCAAGCTCATCTGAGATACTTTCCACTTTTACAAACTCATCTTGAATTTCAAGCCCATTGTGAAGCTCTAAATACACGCTCTTCCAGATTCCTATCTGGAGAATTCTTGGCCCCCAGTCCCAACCATACGAATACTGCGACTTTCTTATCCAGCTTCTTTGCGGATAGCTGTAGTTTGACTGGTAAATGCTTTTGAGCCTTTCTGCCTCTTTTATTGGTGAAAGAAGGATCACCTTCAAAATGTTTTTCCCTTTTTTAAGTGCAAGACTCACATCAAATTCATACTTCAAAAACATGTTGTCAGTCTTACCCAAATAATGGTCATTTAAATAAATCTCAGATACCGTGTCAATTCCTTCGAACACAAGCTTTTTGACCTGAAAATCGACATTATCAACATCAAACTCTTTTACATACTCAAAATCTTTCTCTTCTAAGTCATAAAATAAAACCTCGTTTGTTGCATAAAAAGGATCGGGAAGCTTTCCAAGGTTAATCAAATCAAGCTGGACACATCCTGGCACACTTGCCTCGTAGTACTCATTCTGACCAACTTCTCTGAACTTCCATTTTCCGTCAAGACTTATTCGCACAGCTTTTACCCTCCTGTTTTTTTTGATAGTCTTTTCAGAATTTATTATAATACTTCTCACAGCAAGTTTCTCTTTCTTTATTTTTAGTCTTTATCTCATTTTTTAAGAAAAAAATAAAGGGGTGAAAATCTTCATATCACCCTTTGACAGCGCCTGCAACAAGTCCCTGGATTACTTTTTTAGATGCTGTCTGACATTGCTGAGGTTTGCGGAATCTCGCCCAATTATTTTTGCAAAATATTTAAAGAAGAAACTGGTAAAAGTTTTGTGGACTTTTTAAATGAACTCAGGATAAACAAAGCAAAAGAGCTTCTTCTTTCTACAAATCTAAAATCTTATGAGGTTGCCGAAAAGGTTGGATTTAGCGACTATAAATATTTTTCGATGATATTTAAAAAATACACAGGCCTATCTCCAAGGAAGTTCAAAGAGGAAGGACAAAAATAAAAGCGTTTTTTCCTTTTTTGTGATATAATTTTATGAAAGAGTTTGATAAAAACTGTGTGGATGTGTTATGGACCAAGAAAGAGTTATAGACTTGGCAAGAGAGTTTGTTGAGAGGATAAGCAAAGAATGTCCAATAAAGTTTGCATACTTGTTTGGATCATTTGCAACAGGAACATTTAACAATATGAGCAATGTTGACATTGCAGTTATGTTCGAAGAAGATTTACTTGCGATGAATGAAGCAATCTTAAGAGGTCTTTTGATGGAAGAGGGAAAAGCTCTATTTAAAAGAGATGTTGATATTGTCAATCTGAAAAATGCTAATATTTTTCTTAAGTACAGCATAATAAAGGATGGGATAATTCTAAAAGACCATGAAGAAAGAAGCTTATTTGAAACAAGTGTGATTAAGAGAGTACCTTGATTTTAGTTACTATTCTGAAATCTATAATCAAAAGATTCTTGAAAGTATAAAAAATGAAGAATTTTTTGGAATGTCATTTATGTTATTTTTTAATGGTTTACGAAATCATACTTAACAATTTAAATGATTTTGAAGACTTTATTGACACAATCTCAGAGTACATTTAGCACAAAGAAGGTGGAAGATGTGAAGGTCTTACTTTGCCAGATAAATCCCATTGTTGGAGATATTGAAGGCAATACAAAAAAGATAATAAGAATTATAAAATCGCACAGAGACGCAAAAATTCTTATATTTCCGGAACTTGCAATCTGCGGATATCCTCCAAAAGATCTCTTGTTTCAAAAAGACTTTATAGAAGCTGTTGACAAGGCAATAGAAGAAATTGCAAAAGAAGTGGATGATAGCTTTGTGATTGTAGGTAGCCCAACAAAGAGCCACCATGTTTCAAAGCTTTTCAACAGTGCTATTATTTTCCACCAAGGCAAAATAGAAAAGATTATACACAAAACTCTTTTACCCTCTTATGATGTATTTGATGAAAACAGGTACTTTATCCCAAGCCCTGCAAGAGAGGTTGTGACTATTGAAGGGATAAACTTTGGTATAAGCATATGTGAGGATATCTGGAACATAAACAACGATGAAAATGCAATGTATGACATAAATGTGCTCGATGAGCTTTCTCAAAAGGGTGCAAAGATGTTTATAAACCTTTCTGCATCACCCTTTCACTACACAAAACTTAAAACTCAGAGGTTAAAAGTTCTGAAAGAGGCTGCAACAAAGTATGGCATTCCTGTTATATATGTAAATCAGGTTGGCGGCAACGATGAACTGATATTTGATGGAAACAGCGTTGTTGTTAGTTCAAACGGCAAGGTTGTGGCAAAAGCAAAAGAATTTGAAGAGGACATATTGGAAATTGAGCTTGAAAAGATTGATAAGATGCCTGAAGTTGAAATACATGAAGATATCTCATGGATTAAAAAAGCGCTTGTGCTTGGAATAAGAGATTATTTTGAAAAGACAGGAATAACCAAAAAGGCAGTAGTGGGTCTTTCTGGAGGAATTGACTCATCAGTTGTTTGCTGTTTGGCAGCAGAAGCGCTTGGACCTGAAAATGTGCTTGGTGTTGCCATGCCATCGCGATATTCTTCAGAGCACAGTTTAAAAGATGCAAAGCAGCTTGCAGAAAACCTTGGCATAGAATTTAGGGTTTATTCTATTGAAGAACCATTTAAAGCTTATCTTAAAATGTTTAATGGAAGCGAAATTGCTCTGCAGGACTTGGCAGAGGAAAACATTCAGGCACGAATTCGTGGAAATATCCTCATGTTTATATCAAACAGGGAAAACCGGCTTGTTTTAACAACTGGTAACAAGTCTGAACTTGCAGTTGGATACTGCACGCTTTACGGTGATATGGCAGGCGGGCTTGCGGTTATATCAGATTTGCCCAAAATGCTTGTGTATGAGCTTGCAAGGTATATAAACAGGGAAAGAGAAATAATCCCACACAACGTTTTAGTAAAACCACCATCTGCAGAACTTAGACCAAACCAAAAAGACCAGGATACTCTTCCACCGTATGAAGTGCTTGATCCAATACTTATTTCATATATAGAAGATCAAAAGAGCATAAATGAAATAGTGGAAATGGGATACCCAAAAGATCTTGTGCTCAAAGTAATAAAGATGGTGGAAAGAGCAGAATATAAGCGAAAACAGGCAGCACCAGGCTTGAAAGTAACATCAAAAGCGTTTGGTTTTGGCAGGCGCATGCCAATTGTCCAAAGGTGGGTGTAGATGATATAATATAAGATTCTTTGAAAATTTTTTTGTTATGTAAATAACTTTTGATATTGACATTTTTCTTCTTTTTTTATATTATCATTAGAAAGGAAACTTATATAAGTTTGGAGTTTAATAGTAATGAAAAGAAAAACAATCAATATATTGGTATTTGTGGTTTTAATAATAGCAATTGCTGGTGGGGTTCTTCTCAAGAAAACTGTTCTTTCAGGTGAAGACAAATTAAGCTTCACAGTTAAAAAAACATTGGAAATAGAAAAGAGTAATAATAGCGACATTATTGCTAAGGTTGATGGTATTCCTATTTATAAAAAGGATCTTGAAATTGCTGAACTGTATGAAAAGGTTCGATTTGATAATACAGTAAAATTAGGAGCTATAGCTAAACAAAATACCTTAGTTACTCCTTATCAAAAAACCAAAAAAGAACTTCTCAATGAACTCATCGAAAGAAAAGCCTTAATGGAATCTGCAAAGAAAGAAGGATATTTAGTATCAAAGGAAGAAGCTGAAGCCTACTTTAATAATGTGAAAAAAACAATAGATGATGTTTTAAATGGGAAGATAAAAGGTGATATTGAAAATGCTAAGCAAGCTAAAGAAGTGTTAGATATGTACAAAACACAGCTTTCTGAAAATGAATTTAATGAAAAAGTCATCAGTGCTTATCAGGAAATATTAACTATAAGCAAATATTTAAATGCAAAAGTTGATGAATATGTAAAGGAACATCCTAATGCAACACCTGATGAAGTAAAGAAATTTATAAATGATTTTAAAAAGAAAGTTAAATCAAATTCAAAAATTGAAATTTTAAATTCAGAATTGCAGTAAACATTTTTCTTCTATTATTTTTAGAAAGAAAGTCAAAAAATAACAGGGGCCGTCCAAAAAAATATTTGGATGACCCCCTTTTTTGGTATCACATACATATGTAATAAAATAAAACCTTTAAAACTCCATTTTTAGACATCCCATTTAATATATTCCATGCACTTATTCAAATCAGTAATTTTTATATATTCTCACAAAACCTTTCAGGCTTGTTATCTCAATAGTATTCCCCCCTGAATCAAGGTCTATATAGTAGCTGTTTCCTGTTTTTGTGAGATCAAAGTCAGATTTTACCTTCCCTTTTGCTAATATCTTAATCTTTGCTTTAACACCTTTCCCTGCAGCAAAAGAAATATCACCTTCACCTACAGTTACAAAAGACGAATTTCCGTATCCATTTATTCTATCTATCTTTGCAACAACATTCCCTTTTGTTGTTGAAACTTTGAAGCTGCCTGTTTTTTCGATTTTGAGGTTTATATTGCCCTTTCCATTGTTAATTAGAAAATCTCCGCTGACATAGTCAAGCTTGATATCACCTTCACCATTTTTAATGTCAAGCGGTGCACCTGTGTTTGTTACCGCAATGTTCCCCACTCCATTTACTATGTAAACAGAACCGTCTTTAATATCCGAGACACTTACACTTCCACTATTGTTTTGAACAACTACTTTGCAGTCCTGCGGAAGAAAAACCTCAAACTCAAATTCTCTTTTTGGATTTGAGACCTTGTTAGCTAAAACTGCCTCAGAAGTAGTATATGCTCTTGCTTTTACATATACTCTGTCAACCTCGTTTTCAATGCTCAAATCCATGTCATCAAAAATCTTCTGCAGTTCCTTCTCATCAAGTTCACTAACATTGCTGCCACTTTCATTATATGTCCATACCACTTTTTTGATATATCTTATAGCAATATCAGACGTAGCCTTCTTCCCCCTGATGGCAATAAAAGAGCTGTCACAGTCAATGACAAAAGCCTTCCCATTATAGTCTAAAACCCTCCACCTTCCTTCCTGTGAAAACTCTTTTGTCTTTGTTTTTTGAGGTGTGCAAGCAACAAGCATTAAAAGAAATGTCAGTAAAATGGTCATTAATTTAAACTTCATAAAAATCCCCCTTGAGTTTTCAAAAAAAGAAAAGCTCTAAAAACAATTTTTATATAAAAATTTTATAATAAACGAGATGTTTTGTATACTACCTCAAAGCCAATTTTGTAAAAGTTGCTTAAAATCTCAAGGGGTACTATTGTCAAATCTCTACAGTCCATGCACACTCCTCTTTTCTGTCAATAAACACATAAAGTTTGCTGCCTTCTTTTTCCACAACCTGCGCTGTGAAATCATTATTTTGAAGGCTGAGCTTTGTAAAATAGTCCACAATAATGTGTTTTGCAACGTTTGTGTTTTGAAAAATTTTTTCCACAAGACAATCTATATATATTCGGTCACTTTGAAAAAGAATTTTATCACACAGACCTATTGTTTCTTTTACATCCACTATATCTTCTTTTTTGACAGAAGACAAAATCAAAATCTCTGGATTTCTGTATTCTCCAAACCTATATTTTTTTGTATTCACAATAGATTCTATATACATTCTATTGAATATTTCATTTTTTGAAAGTTTGTAAGCGAGCCAAAGGTCATGGTTTGCAATGTATGTTCTTTGAGTATCCACATTTGTTGCAACCCAGTCTGCTGGTATATGTCCAGGTGTTAAAAATCCCGATATGCACTTGACATATACACCCCTCAGCCCGATTTTCTTGTTATAGTCCTTTTCTATATTTATCCCATTTTCAAGTATCATCTTTTTCTTGTTCGGCTCTACCGGAATATAGACAATCACGTTCAAATCCCTCCACAATCTTTTGTATTTTCTCTGCAAGTTCTTTCAGTTTAAAAGGTTGCTTTTTTAGCTTTTCACACAGCATTTTAAGCTGCAGGACATTCCCAAATACCAAACAGTCACTCTTTTGGACTGAGTGGTCTATTGAGCCTTTGTTAACAACAGCATCTGTTCCAATGGAAAGCATTGTCTGTTTTATTATATTTGCCTGTGTAGGTGTCAGGTCTTCTATGTATATGTGAAGATATACCATTTTTTTAAGAAGATACTCTTTTGCATACCTGTCAGGCCCTATTTTTTCAATATAGTTTCTTAGCTTTTCAATATTATTTTCCACTAAATAACAGTTCAATTTAATTTTCTCCTTTCCAAAATTTGTATTAAATTTTCTACTATTTATATTTTAACCTACATATCTTGACATTTTGATAGTAATAAAGAAGAATTTGCTTATAATTTTTTCCCTGTCGTGCAAGATGGTTTGCTCCCCACTGGCTCATCCCAAGCCCATGCCCATATCCTCTTGTTTGGATTCTCAACCCCCTTTTGTCAGGGTAAAGCCAAAACTCTGTGGAATAAAGTCCAAAGATACTCCTGAACTGATTCCCACTCAAAATTGTATTTCCAATTTTTACAGTTTTCACTCTTTGTGTGGCTGTCCTTTCAACCACCTTTATTTGAGAAGATATATTTTGTGTGTTCACTTTTAATCCGGGAAAATATTTTTTTAATCTTTTTAGCAAATCGTTATAGGTAAAATAAAACTCACCAGAAAACTTAGGACAGCTTTCCTCGCCACGGCTCACAACACTTTTTAAGTATGGAATTTCTTCTTTAAACACCTCTTTAGCATCCTCAGTTTTTCCGCCAGATGCGGCATGAAACAGACTATCTATAACCTGACCTTTGTAAACTAACACTTGTCCTTTTGTTTCCTCCACAGCCATGCGTATCTTCTTATAGTACTTTTCAAAGTTTTTATCCCACCTTCTCTTCATCTCATCCTTGTCAATGTATGCCTGGCAGTGGGAAAAGTCATCGCAAAGATAGACCTTTTTTTCTTCATATCCTTTGTGCAAAGCTTTACCTACAATCTTTCGCGCAGCATATGTCCTTGAAGCAACTGCCTGGGCTTTCAAAGCCTCCAAATTAAACTCGGCAGGCATTTCTGCTGCTACAACGCCTATAACATATTCTTCAAGCGAAATTCTTTCTATTCTGTTCTTATTTTTTCTTAGGAGATTTATATAAATATCCTCTTTTTGATTTTTGTTCTGTGGCAAAGTCGGTGTAGATTGAATACCACTTTCTTGTACAACCTTGTCTTTCTCTTTTTGCATATTTTTGGAATTATTTTGTTCTGGTTTTGTAACAATATTTGCAATCAAAAGCACAACAAGAGCAATCAGCATCAAAGTTTTGTCAAGCCAAAAGAAATTATACCTTCTTTTACTCACCTCTTTTTTCAAGTCCACCTCCAACTTTCAAGACAATTATGGTTACATCATCTTTTATCAAAAACGAATTAGAAATTGCCCACTCAAAAATCTGTTTGGCACTGCTCTGGGTTGAGACAAACTGGTTTTTGGCAATGAACTCTTTCAAAATCCTATCACCATCCTCACCCAAGAGCTCAAAAAGCCCGTCAGAGAACATAAATATCATATCACCCTTTTGAAGCTTACAGGTTGAAAAGTCAAACTGGTTTTCAGCTTCTATTCCAACCGGAAGAGAGTTTGACTCAACCGTCAAAACCTCACTTCCTCTTTTGATAAAGGTTGGCATTGCCCCAGCTTTTAAAAACTCACACGTAAGAGTAAACCTGTCTATACACACAATGTCAACAGATGCGAATTCTTCAGCGTTTTTTATACTAAGAAGTGAGTTTATAAACCTGATTGCGATTTTTCTGTCAAACCCAAGTGATGAGAATTTTTTGAGAGCATCTATAACAATAAAGCTGTTTTCTGAAGCAGTTTTACCTGTACCCATACCGTCTGATATGCAGGCTAAAAATTTTCCGTTTTTGAGCTGCAAAAAGCACACCCTGTCACCGTTTATGTTTTCTTTGCTCTTTGAATATATAGAATAATCTATATGCACGTTTGGTTTTTTGATAATGGAAACTATATATCCCCCTGAGATTTTTGGCACCTCTGATATAATTTCTACACTGCAACCTACAACTCCTTTCACAATCTCTTCTATCTCTGCTTTCTTTGGTGCTTTGAAACCGTCTTTTAGATCTATATCTATTTGAAAATAATTATCATATGAAACATATTCAACTTTTTCAACCTCATACCCAAACCGCGCAAGTTCAAGTTCAATCTCTCTTGATGTTCCCATGTCTTTTTTTGCTTCATTTTCAGCCATCCTTGCAGCATCAATTACAATATCTTTTAAAATTTCTATATGTGTTTTGAACATGTTTTCTTTGGAACTTGATCCCTCTTGAACAAGCTTTGAATATTTCAAAGATTCCAAAAAACCATTTATAATTATTTCAAACTCTTTTGCTTTTTCACACAAAAATCTAAATTCTTTTAAATCTTCTTGAGAAAGCTTCCCCTTCTTCAATATTATATTTTTTATCTCGTTCAAACTATGATTTGTCCTATGATAATCTATATTCCAGCACACATTTGAATTTCCGCAATCTAAACAAAGTTTTTGACACGCACTTTGAACAATATTCTTTGCTTCATCCTTGCAAATCAAAACTGCTGGTTTGTTGCAAACATTCTGTTGTATATTTTCAATTATAGATGCAACTCCAAAAATCTTTTCTTTTATCATTCTCTGTACCTCCCTCTCATCAGTATTTTGTAGCTTTACAATTTTTTCTAATGGAAACAGACAGAAAAGTACAGCTGCTACCAAAATTTCACGAATTCTTATTGTTGGATTTGACGATATGTAAAACATGGATATAATATACCCACAAAATCCACCAAGAGAAACTCCGATTTTCCCAAACCCTTTAAAAAGCCCTGCAATGAGGCTTGAGAATGCAAATGCACACGAAATCTCTAAACTTGCTGCTTCATTAATACTCTCTAAAAGTCCAACAACAAATCCCATTGCAGTTGCTATTGTCATTCCATAGAAAAGCGATATCGAATAAATTAGAATGAAAAATAGCACATATCTTACAGCAAGCACTGAATCAAAGCCATTTGAAAGCCCCAAAAAACTCAAACTCAGAACTACAACCACATTTACTGTCTGGTCAGTCGAATATACTTTTTTAGAAAAAACCGCATCAAAAAACCTCTCAAACAAAATCACTGCCCAAAAACACCCAACCATCTCAAGTACAAGATACAAAAACTCTATTGGTGCTTTGGAAAACAGAAAAATAGAAATGCTACCACTGCTTCCTACACTCAAAGCGCAGAGCAGCGCCTTTGAATAAAGGTTTAGGTCAAAAAAATGGTTGATTGTAGTTATCAAAAGAATGGAAAGCACATATTTTAATATTGAGCTTTTATCTGAGCACGAAATTATACCGAAGATAGAAAAAAGCGAGGCTAAATAGTACATGTAATCCCTTTTTTTGAAACTTGCAACATACGCAGATGAAAAAAAGCTTCTTGAAAACAGGCTGCATCTTCCAAGCAAAAAGGCTAAAATCAGAATAAACAACTCCTGTGCACTAAAAACCAAAAATCGGTCTGATATAGTATTCTTTGGTCTTTCTGTCTGCTGTCTTTTAAACTGCAGAACCTCAAGTCTTTCCAAGGTAGCATCATCTCCTTTTGTATAATTTTTTAAAATCTTTTGTAAACCAATTACCTGTACAATTTATTCTACTTGTCCACTTGAGCATTTTTTGTTGTAAATGGTAAGATACCTAAAAAATTTTTTACGACAAAAAATAAAAAAGGGTGCAAAAAGGTCCAAAATCCTTTTTGCACCCAATATAAAAAGGTTGCTTGCACGAAAAATCTATTCTTTTTACTTACCCATTTTCTCTTTTAGTTTTTGAAGCTCATCCAAAATGTCTTCATCACTATATTCGAGTTCTTTAAATCTGTCTTCAAGTGTTTTTGAAGCATTTAAAAGCTCTTCATGTGCCTGAGCTCTTGCCTCTTTCTGTTCAATCTTCTGCGCAAACTTTTCAAACGACTCAAACGCAGATGCGTCTGTTAACTTGCTCATTGTCTGTGTGATTGTAACCTGAGCGTCAGCCCTTTTTGACTTGGCAATGAGCAGGTCTCTTCTTCTCTTTGCCTCTTCAATCTTGTCTTCCAGCATCTTAAGCCCACTTTTTAGCTTTTCAACAGCCTCGTGCTGTGCCTCATATTGTTTTTGATATTCATTAGCAAGTCTTTCGAATTCTCTTTTACGTTTGAGCGCTTCTACCGCAAGTTCATCCTCGCCTTTTGATATGGCAAGCTCAGCCTTTTTCTGCCACTCTTCAGCAGCCTTTTTGTTTTCTTCAACCTTCTTTTGCAAAATCTTTTCATCTGCAAGAGCGTTTGTAACCTCAGCCCTTGCTTTTTGCAGCTGGTCTTCCATGTCTTCAATCAGCTGATTGAGCATCTTTTCAGGGTCGGCTGCTTTTTCAATAAGGTCGTTTATGTTCGCCTTGAGAAGCTGGACAATCTTTTGAAATACCCCCATAGCAATAAAACCTCCCGAAAATGTAATATTTTTTTTTATTACCCAAAAAACTCATCAAAAAGGTCTTTTATGACCTTTTTAATTGTATCGCTTGAACCAGTTGAAAATGAAGTCGACTTTAAAAGCGCATCTGAGATATCGTTCTGGTATTCTATATAGCGTTTTTTGAACTCGTCAAAGTTACATTCATATAAAAGCTCTTTCAAGTTTTTATAATATGAGTCAAAAAGGTTAGATGATGAGCCTACTTTTAGCCTATTTTTTGCCTCTTTTAAAAATCTCTCGAAATTTTCAAGAAGCTTTTTGCACTCTGAAAACTCCCGTGTAAAGGTCAAAATGGCACTTTCTAACTCAGATATCTCTTTTTCTAACTTTTCATTATCAGCACAGCTTTCAAGCAAGTTTTTTACTCGTTCAATCTCAAGATCTATTTTATAGAATTTAAAGCCAACCTTGTCGTAAACTGACACAATTTTTTCAAACTTGTCGACAAGATCTTTTTTAGATCTCATCTTTTTTTGAAAATCCTGTGCTAATTCATTTTCAACCTGTATAAGTTCATCTAAAAAGTCTTCTGCTAGGACAATCTTTTCAGAGTCGCTTGACACCTGAAGTTTTAAAAGCAAATCGTCAAACTTCTTTTGAAGCTGCAAAGCCAAAGAAGAAGACTTTGAAAGAATCAGCGGATACTTTTCTTCAAACCTCTTTGTTAAAAGCTGTATCATTGTATTTATATATTCGTTTTTCTTGTCATCACCAAGGCTCTTAAAATATTCTATTTTCTCATCAATTCTTTTTATACCCTCAACCGCCTTTTTCAAATCATCATCTGAAACTCTTTTTGCAAAAAGTTCATCTATCTTTTTCTTTAAAACCTCATTATTTTTAATCCCATCTACAGCTTTTTTTACCTTTTCAATGTACTCTAATTCTTCTTGAAGTGTCTTTTCAGAATCTTTTAAAACCTTTTCCAGAAAATCTAAATCACTTTTGAGTATGTTGTAGATTGTCAAAAAGGTTTTAAACTCACCATCTGAATAGCTCTTTTTTATTCCTTCATAATATTCTTTTAGGTTTTTGAAATTTATTGTAACCTCTTCAAACTTGTTCTCAAGGTTTTGTCCATCATTAAGTAACCTTAAAAACTTTGCCTTATCATCTAAGTTCAAAATTCTGTTTGAAATTTCTTCAAAATACTCTTCCACCCTCTGCAAGTTTTTAAGCTTTCTCAACTTCTCAGCTTTTTTTCTCTTGATAGTAAAAGCTACCACAACCAGAACAATTATAAATAAAAACCCCAGCAAATACCTCAAAAGCTGTGCCCACAACAATTTTGAAAAGTCTATGTCAATCTCGTAAAACTCACCCCACATATTTTAAAGCCTCTCTTTTTTATTTTTTAGAAATTGAACACATTCTCTATGTCAAATTCTAAGTTCTCAAATACAGCTGATTTTACAACCCCTTTTTGAGACAGTGCAGCATATTCTATATATACTCCATTATCTAAAACGAAAACCTGGACAGATTTGTTACGCGGATTTACAATCCAGTACTCACAAACACCAAAGTAACTGTAAAGCTGCATCTTTTTTATATAGTCAACAGAAGCACTTGATGGTGAGAGCACCTCAACAATCAGTTTTGGCACACCTTTGTATCCTTTTTCTGTGATGAATTTTTTATTGCAAATTACCACGATGTCCGGCTGGACAACGTGAATGTCTCCTGTCTTTTCATCTTCAAAAATCACATCAAACGGTGAGATTACAGGGATGCACTCTTTCCCCTCAAAATATCTCATAAATTCAAGGTTCAGCTTCGATATTGTCATCTGGTGCTCAAACGAAGGCGACGCTAAAAGATAGATACTTCCATCTATAAACTCTGCTCTTTTTTCCTGCGAAATTTTTAAAAACTCCTCATATGTTGCTCTTTTCTTTTCAGGAATCATCACTGTTTACCTACCTTTTTAATATTTTTTACTCCTCATAAATCATCTTAACTGTCATACCACCGTCAACAATTAGATTTGTGCCTGTGATAAATGAGCTTTTCTCAGATGACAAAAACAAAATGGCGTTTGCAATGTCTTCGGGCATACCCACCCTTCCTGCCGGATGTTGAAGATGGTCAATTTCTCGAAGCTGTGGTTCTTTTCGGTATTTTCTTTTTTTGTACCTTGAAGTTTCAATCCACCCCGGACTTATGGCATTTACCCTAATTTTCTTTGAAGATAGCGACAGAGCTAAAGAGTGTGTAAGTGCAAGTATACCACCTTTTGACGCTGAATACGGTTCTGTGTTTGGCTCTGACATCAAAGCTCTTGTTGATGCTATGTTGACAATAGATGCGCCCTCTTTTAAGTACGGCAGGAGAAATTTTACCATCAAGTATGGTGCTCTCAAGTTAACATTTATCACTTCATCCCACTCATCAACACTTCTTTCTTCAATCCACTTTGTTGAAGATATAGCTGCATTGTTGACAAGAACGTCTATTTTCCCAGCTTTTTCACCAATCTTATGGCAGACAAGCTCAATCTCTTTTGCGCTTGCTAAGTCACACTCAAAAAAGGTTATTCTATCTTTGAACTTATTAAAAAAGTCGAAAGTAGCATCTTCAATTGCTTCTCTGTCATTGTCAATGGCAAAAACGGTTGCACCATTTTCAAGAAAAGAGATTGCTGTGACAAGACCAATTCCCTGGGCAGCACCAGTTATAACCACATTTTTGCCTTCAAACTCAGGCATGATGAAAAAAGAATTGTTTTGCATTTCGTATCATTCCTTTCTTGGAGATGTAAGCTGGGTGTAAAGTTCATACACACTTTTTTTCAGCACAGGATGTACAAAATCTTTTTCAATCTCGCAAAGAGGTTCAAGTACAAATAGTCTTTTGTGAAGTTCTGGATGGGGGATTTTAAGATTTACTGTGTCTATAACACAGTCATCATAAAAAAGAATGTCAATATCGATGTTCCTTGGCCCCCATTTAAAAATCCTTTTTCTACCCATTTTATTTTCTATCTCAAGTACAAACTCAAGAAGTTCAAACGGCAAAAGCATGGTTGTGCCTTTCAAAACACAGTTTAAAAACTTTGGCTGGTCAACAAATCCATAAGGCTGGGTTTCAATTATGCTTGAAATCTTTTCAACTATTATCTTTTCTTTTAAATGTTCAATTGCTTTTTGTATATTCTCATGTCTGTTACCAAGATTACTTCCAAGCCCTAAAAAAACAATATGTTTATCCATTTTTTTACTTTCCGCCTTCCTCTCTTAAGCTCTCAAAAAGATTTTTAATTCTTTGTTCCCTCTCTTGAGTACTCTGCACATCTATTGATATTACCAGAACATCACCCTCTTTTGCATCTTCTGGTACAATTTCTATGGGAACTGCTACCATTTTTCTACCCTCAAGCTCAACTATTGCAAAGTTACCTTCAAACCTGTCGATGAGTACTTTTTTTACCATAAAGTGTACACCTCTTTTTTAAAAGTTTAAACTCCATCGAAGATAGCCTGTGTCATCAAGATGGCTCTTTTGTTTTCTTTTACATCATGCACCCTTACAAATTCAATCTTTTTCTGAGCACATATTACAGAGATTGCCAAAGTTCCTTCAAGCCTTTCCTCAGGGGGAAGATTACTCAGCACATGGCCAATCACCGATTTTCTTGATGCCCCAATCAAAATGGGTCTTCCTAAAACCCTGAACTCTTCACACCTTCGCAGTATCTCCAAGTTATCCTCTGGTCTTTTCCCAAAGCCAATGCCAGGGTCTAAGATGATGTTTTCAAGTTTTACACCGGCTTTCAGAGCCTGTTCAATCCTCAGTTCAAAAAACTGCAAAATCTCTTCTATAACATCTTCATAGTAAGGGTTTTTTTGCATATCCTTAGGCGTACCCTTGATGTGCATGATTATGATAGGAACATTGTAGTGCGCTGCCACGTAAAACATGTCTTTGTCAAACGTTCCGCCACTGATATCATTTATAATGTCAGCACCGGCCTCTATTGCTTTTTGAGCTACTCTGCTTTTATATGTATCAATTGAAATTGGGATACTTTTATCCATATCTCTTATCGCTTCAATTGCAGGAATTACTCTTTTTAGCTCTTCCTCTTCCTCAACTGGTTCTGAAAAAGGTCTTGTGGACTCACCGCCAATGTCCAGAACATCTGCACCATCTTGAATCATCTGGAGTGCTCTTTGGGTTACCTTTTCAACTTGAACTCTTGAGCCCTCATAAAACGAGTCTGGTGTGACATTTATAATCCCCATCACGTTTGTCTTCAAAAGGCTCAATTTTTTATCTTTTGCAAGCAAATACCTTTGTGAAATGGTAAAATCTGCATCAAAATTACACTCTATCCCTTCCTCTGTCAAAACGCATCTTGTCTTTTCAAAGTTGTAAAGTGATGTTGTTGCAAAGCATATATTTTCGTTTGAAATTGTAAAATAACCAAGATTTGAAAGAAACTGAATAAATTCTGAAGGATTTTTTATGTTATCAAATCTCAAAATTATTGAGTTTGCCTTTTTTTCAAATTCCAAAATTTCTTTCTCATCAAAACCTTTTTGATACAAAATCTTCTTTATATTCGCATCTTTTGATATCAGTCTCAAGCTTTACCATCTCCTTTTTAAAACCTCATTAGTACCTCACCACTTGAAATTTCTATTATTTCTCCATCCTTTTCACATACAAGCTCCCCATTTTCGCCAATATCTCTGCAAAGCATCCTCTCACCATTTATCAAAATCTCTTTTCCAAAATTTAAACAAAAGCTTTTATATTCATCCCTGAAATATGAAAAACCATAATTATCAAAGTTGGGAAGCTCTCTTTCAAATTCACTTAAAATGTCAATAATTAGCCTTGTCCTGTCAAAATCTTGCGATGTTTCAGTTTTCAAGGTTGTTGCGATGTCTTTTATATCCTCTGGAACGCTTTCTGCATTGACATTTATTCCTATACCTATTATAATACTGCCAAGACCTTCAACCTCACCTGACAGTTCTGACAAAATTCCACAAACCTTTTTGCCATTTAAGTATATGTCATTTGACCATTTTATAAAAGAGTTAACTCCATATTTTCTTAAAACCCTGTTTATAATAAGTCCTGTGAAAAGTGTAAGCGGTACAATCTTTTCTAAATCAAACAAAATAAGTTTCAATAATATTGACATCTTTATACCCTTTTCAATGTCTACCCACTTGCGTAAAAGTCTTCCTCTTCCTTGAGTTTGCCTCTCAGTATATACAACTGTTGCGTTTTCAAGATGTTGTTGGTTCTGTTTTACATATGTATTTGTTGAGTCTATTTCATCAAGGTATATAAACTCTTTAAAAAGGTTTGAGGATTGGATGTAGTCTTTTATTTCCCACACTCTTATTATATCCTTGTCAACAAGCTCATATCCTTTTTTCCTTGCAGACTCTATTTTATAGCCCAAAGCTTTTAGCGACTTTATTCTCTTGTTTATTGCCATTCGGCTGATATTCAAAAAAGAGGCAAGCTCTTCACCAGAGATATACTCATTTTCATACAGCTTTCTCAATATGAAGATGTCCTTTTCATCCATTTTTCCACAAGTCCTTTCTTTGAAAGCTTTCTCTGCAAAAACCAAGGGCAAACCATTCACATGTTCGGCAGATACTCTCCAGCTGCTGTGGCAAAGCCTTTTTCAAAACATTATAAGCTTCATATGGCAACACATCTTCTAAATCAGAAAGCCCATATAGCTTTAAAAGCTCAACTACTTTTTCATCATACTTTTTGACCTTTCCTTCAAACCTGCACTCTGTAGCAGCCAAATTTGGGCAACATCTACAAATTTCATCTGGAAAAGATACAATTGTTATAGGCGCATTTTCAAGGTAAACACTTTTATAAACCCTCTCAAAATTTTCAACAAACTCTTTGCTATATCCTGCTCCTTTAAAGCCTAAAAAACACAAAAGATGATGTGCTCTGAGTATAATTGGCATTTTTGTTCTGTTCATTTCTTTTCGGCAAACAAACTTTTTAATTTAATTATACCACAATTTTTCATCAAGGAAGACAAAATCCCTTTAAACTCTCTTTATCTTACCCCCAAGACTTGTAATGTTTTTCTCAAATTCAAAATACCCCCTGTCAACGTGAGATGCACCTTCAATCTCGCTTACACCTTCTGCACAGAGCGCTGCCAAAACAAGTGCAGCACCACCGCGCAAGTCTTTTGCTTCAACCTTTGCACCTTTGAGCTTTTTAACACCTTCAACCACTGCTACTCTTCCTTCCACTTTTATATTCGCACCCATTTTGACAAGCTCTCCAACGTGCAAAAATCTGTTTTCAAATATTGTCTCAATGATAACGCTTGTGCCTTTTGCTATACTTAGCATACTCATCATGGGTGCCTGCATATCAGTCGGAAAACCAGGGTAAGGCAGGGTTTTTATGTCTGTTGCCAAAATCCTGTCGGGTGCTTCAACGCGCACAGCATTTTCCCCTTCATAGACCTTCACACCACTTTCTTTGAACTTGGCAATAATAGACCTTATATGCTCACAAATCACATTTGTAAGTTCAAGCTCTCCACCACACATTGCAGCCATTGCCATGTACGTTCCTGCTTCAATCCTGTCTGGAATTGGAACAAATGAGCAGCCAAAAAGCTTTTTCACACCCAAAACCCTGATGGTATCAGTGCCGGCACCCATTACTTTTGCGCCCATTGAGTTTAAAAAATTTGCAAGACACACAACCTCTGGCTCTGTCGCAGCGTTTTCTATTATGGTCTCCCCCTCTGCTAAAACGGCTGCTATCATGATATTTTCAGTTGCACCCACGGACGGAAAGTCTAAATATACCTTAGCACCTTTTAGCTTTTTAACCTTTGCTTCAATGTACCCTTGATTGAGTTTAATCTCTGCACCAAGCTGGGAAAGCCCTTTTATGTGAAGGTCAATGGGTCGTGTGCCAATGTTACACCCGCCCGGCATACCCAGCACAACCTTTTTCCCACGCGCAAGAAGGCTTCCTAAAAGAAGTATTGAAGCTCTGAGTTTGTTTACCCCATCTACGTTTATATCACCGTTTTTGATATCAGGAGTGATTTGCAGTTTGCCGTCCTCAATTTTTACATCGCACCCACAATGTGAAAGAAGCTGCAAAAGCACCTTGATGTCTTCCAAAAGCGGCACATCCAGAATTTCAACCATATCATACGACAGCAAAGATGCTGTCAAAAGTGGTAAAATCGCATTTTTCGAGCTGTGAATCTTTATTGAGCCAGAAATCTTATTTGCACCTTCTATTATAAATTTCGACATTTATTTTTCTCCTCGTCTTAAAGTTTTGTTTATTATAGTAGTATTGAAATCTTTTTATGGTTTTAGACAAAAAGTTTTATATAATTTTTAGATACTATTTTAAAAAGAAATATTAGCAAAAAGGTCACATCTTGTATTATAATAGAAGTAACAAAAGAAATTTTTGGGTTAAAGGAGTGAACTAAATGCCACCAAAAAATGAGCAAAATGGCGCTGTCAAAAAAGGAGTTATAAGTCTTACATATGTTGCTTTAGCTTTTATTATTGTACTTGACATCATACTTGGCATTATAATGCCAACAGCCAAATTAAAACTCTATTCTATCGTAGTTGCAACAGTTACATTTTTACTGACACTTTCACTGACTGCTTTTATGATTCGTTATGAGATGAACAAAATGATTTTAAAGCTTGAAGATGTTCTTGAAAAAATCAAAAACGGGGATTACAGCAAACTGATTTCGTCAAAAGAGTTCGGCAACATCCAGAGAGTAGCATCGAGCGTAAACATTGTTCTTTCGGATATAAAGACGCTTATTGAAAGCTTTTTTGACCTGTCAAACGCAATTGTCGGTGCGTCCAAAAAGGTTACAAAGACATCTGAAGAAGCAGCCGCTGCAATTGAAGAGATTGCAAAGACAGTTGAAGAAATTGCAAAAGGTGCATCCCAGCAAGCTGAAGAAGCACAGCATGGTGTTTTGCTTGTAAATAACCTTTCTGAACAGATAAATGCTGTGTCTGAAAGCTACAACGGTGTGATTGAAGAGGCAAACAAGATTGATGTCCTCAATAAAGATGGAATTGAGAAGATGAGTATACTTAGGGAAAAGAGCGAAATTGCCGTGTCAACAGCTGAAAAGGTAATCGACACTATCCTGTCTTTTATAGAGAGAATCAAAAATATCTCCAACTTTGTTGAGGTTATCAACACAATTGCTGAGCAGACAAACCTCTTGGCCTTGAATGCTGCAATTGAGGCAGCAAGAGCAGGTGAAGCAGGAAGAGGGTTTGCAGTTGTTGCAGACGAGGTCAGAAAACTTGCCGACCAGAGCAAAAAGGCAGCAGATGAGATAAATTCTATTGTTGATGTGATTTTGGGTGAGACAGAAAATACAATAAAAATAATAGATGAGATAAAAGAGGCAGCGCTCGGTCAGAAAGATGCAGTGGTTGAATCACAGCAGTCTTTTTCAAAAATCTCTGATGAGATAAACGCAATTGTAGAAAAGACATATGTTGTAAAAGAAGCACTCAGTAGAATGGAAGAGGCAAGAAATGCAGTTATTCGCGCAATAGAGAGCATATCTTCTGTGTCTGAAGAGACGGCTGCGGCTTCACAAGAGGTTGCGGCAACTGTTGAAAATCAGTTAAACTCAATAAACGAAATGAAATACTCTGCACAGTCGTTGCAAAAGCTTGTTGATGAGCTTGAAAAGAGACTTAAGAAGTATAAGATACGATAAAAAATGGAATTATTCACTTAATTTTCGGAAAAACTATTTTTTATTAATTAACTCTTCTAAAAACATCTAAAATGCCCTGGGATAGCAATACCTCCCCAGGGCATATATCTTTTTTGTTTAAAATTTTTCATCCTGCAAGCTCTTCTTCCTTTTCGAATTGACTGTAGTAAAGCTGAGCGTAAAAACCGCCTTTTTGTAAAAGTTCTTTGTGTGTGCCCTGCTCAACGATATCTCCATGGTCCATAACCAAAATCAAATCTGCATTTCGTATTGTTGATAGTCTGTGGGCTATTATGAAAGATGTCCTTCCTTTCATGAGATTGTCCATTGCCTTTTGTATCTGCAGTTCAGTCAATGTATCAACAGAGCTTGTTGCTTCATCAAGAATCAAAATCTTCGGGTCTTTTAAGATTGCTCTTGCAATGGTAAGAAGCTGTTTTTGTCCTTGAGAGATATTTGTTGTCTCTTCATTGAGCACTGTATCATAACCCTGTGGCAGTGTTCTTATAAAATGGTCTGCATGCGCAAGCTTTGCCGCTCTTATCACCTCATCATCTGTCGCATCAGGTTTCCCGTAGCGAATATTATCTTTTATTGTACCATTGTACAGCCATGTGTCCTGCAATACCATTCCAAAAAGCGACCTCAAATCTTCACGTTTGAACTCTCTTATATCATGCCCATCTATCAAAATCGCACCATCATTCACATCGTAATACCTCATCAAAAGCTTTACAATAGTGGTTTTACCTGCACCTGTCGGACCAACAATTGCAATCTTCTGCCCAGCTTTGATTTTTGCTGAAAAGTTATTTATAACAACTTTGTCTGGCTTGTAGCCAAACTTGACGTTTCTAAACTCTACATCGCCTTTTATGCTGTCAAGTTCAATCTGTGGATTTGGTGTATCTGGCACCTCTTCCTCTTCTTCTAAAAACTCAAAAACTCTTTCGCTACAAGCAGCTGTTTGCTGAAGGATGTTTGAAATATTTGCAATCTGGGCAATTGGCTGTGTGAACGACCTTATATACTGTACAAACGCCTGAATGTCGCCAATCTCAATTGTACCTTTTATTGTAAGGTAACTACCAAGTACTGTCACAACAACATACCCAAGATTACCTATGATATTCATAAGCGGCATCATAACGCCTGTCAAAAACTGTGATTTCCAAGCAGCATCATAAAGTTTGTTGTTGAAAAAGTTAAACTTCTCTATTGTCTTTTTCTCAGCATTAAATGCTTTTATAACAACATGCCCGCCGTATGCTTCTTCAATATGACCGTTTACATGCCCTAAATATTCTTGCTGTTGCATGAAAAACTTTTGCGATTTTCCAATAATTAACGCAACAACAGAAAAAGAAATTGGAATTATTAGCAGTGCAACCAATGTCATCAAGACATTTATACTCAGCATCATTACAAGTGCGCCGATAACCATGGTTGTTGAGGTTATTATCTGTGTCAGGCTCTGATTTAAAGTCTGTGTGAGTGTGTCAACATCGTTTGTGATTCTTGAAAGTATCTCCCCTTGGTTTGTGCTCTCAAAGTACTTCAAGGGGAGTCTATTTATCTTTTGTGAAATTTCTTTTCTGAGCCTGTATGTTAGCTTCATTGAAACGCCAGACATTATCCAGCCCTGAATGTAGCCAAAAAGAGCACTTACAATATACAGCCCCAGCAAAATTAAAACGATTTTACCAACATACTCAAAGTCAATGCCATTTCCTGTGCCTGTTATTCTATTCATGATGCCTTCGAATATCTTTGTAATTGCCTTGCTGAGGATTTTAGGTCCTGCAATTGAAAATGCAGCAGACAGCATTGCAAGAACAATCACTGCAATAATTGAAAACTTGTAAGCAGATAGATACTTTATGAGCTTTTTCATAGCAGTCTTAAAATCCTTTGGCTTTTCACCTACAAATGTTGGACCCATAGGCCCACCAGGCCCACGTCTTCTTGGTCTTTGTATATGAGGTCTGTACGATGTTGTCTGTTTTTCGCTCATGCCAGTAATTCCTCCTCTGGAAGCTGTGAAATAGCAATATCGCGATATGTCTCACAGCTTTTTAAAAGTTCTTCATGCCTGCCAATACCAGCAATTTTCCCATCTTCAAGAACTATTATCTGGTCTGCATGAATTAATGTTGCTATCCTCTGTGATACTATTATCACTGTTTTGTCCTTTAGCTTTTCTTTTAAAGCTCTTCTGAGCTTCAGTTCAGTTCTGAAATCAAGTGCTGAAAAGCTCTCATCAAATATATAAATATCAGGATTTTTTACAAGCGCTCTTGCAATTGAAAGTCTTTGTTTTTGCCCACCTGAGACGTTGCTTCCACCTTGTGCAATCTCAGTATCAAACTTTTGCGGCTTTTCTTCTATGAACTCAAGCGCCTGGGCAATCTCAGCAGCCAGCCTTAAATCCTCATCTGTTGCATTGTCGTTGCCAATCTTGAGGTTTGATTTGATAGTGCCACTAAAAAGCCAGCTCTTTTGAGGAACATATCCTATTTTTGCCCTCAAATCTTCAAGATTTACTTTTTTCACATCAACACCATTTACCAAAACCTGACCTTCTGTTGCATCATAAAATCTCATAATAAGATTTACAAGAGTGCTTTTACCACTTCCTGTTCTACCAATTATTCCAACCGTCTGACCAGGCAAGATTTTAAAATTTATATTTTGCAGAACATACTCTTCTGCGCCTGGGTATTTGAATGATACATTTCTAAACTCTACCATACCCTTCATATCTTCTCTGAACTTTTCAGGTTTTTCAGGATTCTTAATTGTAGGCTCTGTTGAAAGAACCTCTTCAATACGTCTTGCAGAAACAGCAGCTCTTGGAACAAGAATAAAGAGCATTGAAAGCATCAAGAACGAAAAGATTATCTGTATAGAATACTGCATAAACGCAAGCATATCGCCAACCTGCATACTTGAATTTTCAATATAATGTGCTCCAACCCATACAATCAAAAGGGTTGTGCCGTTCATTATAAACATCATGGACGGGAAAAGCACTGCCATTGCCCTGTTGATAAAAAGTCCTACTTTTGTAAGGTCTTTGTTTGCCTCATCAAATCGTTCTTCTTCAAATTTTTGAGCATTGAATGCACGAACAACCATAATTCCAGACAGGTTCTCTTTTGCAACAAGGTTAAGCCTGTCTATCAGCTTTTGCATTAGCATAAATTTGGGCATTGCAATAGCGTACAAAATCATTATAAGTCCCAGAAGAACAATCACAGCAAGCGCAATAATCCACGACATTGAATGGCTCTTTGAAAGAGCTTTGAACACACCGCCAACTCCCATCACAGGTGCAAAGAATATCATTCTTATTCCAATTACAAAAAGCATCTGAATTTGCATGATATCGTTTGTCGTTCTTGTGATGAGTGATGCTGTCGAAAACTTATCAAACTCCTCAATAGAAAAGCTTTCAACCTTGGAAAATACATCTTTTCTCAAATCTCTTGCAACACCAGCTGCAGACCTTGCTGCAAAAAATGCAACTAAAATGGTTGAGATAGCTGACACTAATGTCAAAAGAAGCATAAAAAGACCCATCCTGATAATATACATTGTCTGCTTTTTGCCTATATCTATACCAATTTTTTTATACTCATCTTTTATTGCAGAGGCTGCGGCCTGAACTATCATACTGTCACCAAGCGATGAAAACTTTTTATTTATCTCCTCTTGAATCTGGTCTACCTGCTGCTGCGGAAGCTGTTTTAATAGGGCAAAAAGGTCAATATTTGCAGGTATTTGCCTGCCGTTAAAGTTAATAACTCCATTTTTCGCCTCTTTTTTCATCTTCTCTATTCCTGCAACAGCCAAAATTGCCTTGCCCATGTCAACATTAATTTTATCAATTTTTTCTTTATCTTTTGTTTTTAGTACATAAATATCTTCATTCGATAATATTGGATATTTCTTTTTATAACTTTCATAGTCAGAAGAAGTTTTTGTCACAAGTTCGTACATAGAAAGAATCTCATCTTTTTTGCTCTGTGGAATAAACAAGAGAACCTTTTCCATAGTAGAACTCGATATTGCCTCTGGTGTTGCATCTTCAATACCACTTTGCTGAATTCCGATATTCACTATCTTTGACATATAATCTGGTAATGTAAGTTCGCTCATGGCTTGAATAAATACGAACAAAATTGCTGCTAATACAAGCAAAGTATAAGGTTTTAGGTATTTTAGTACTCTTTTCAACTTGCTATCACCCTTTTTGTTAAAATTTTTCAAGCTGTTCTCGGTCTAAAATATTTTTAAGAGTTTCAAAACCTTCGATAATTTTATCTATTTCCTGTTCTGTTGCCTTGCTGAGTAAATTTTCAAACTGTTTTTCAGCTTCTTTAAAATGCTTTTTTAAACTATCTTTAAATTTTTGAGTTGTTCTAACCCACACAACTCTTCTATCTTCTGTACTTCTGGATCTTTCAATATATCCAAGTTTTTCTAATTTATCTAAAATTCCCGAAACTGTTGAGTTGGAAAGCCCTAAAACATTGCTCAAATCTCCAACTTTCATCTCACCATTTTTGTCAAGAACACTCATAATCATCCAATGAGAAGCAGGTATCTCAACATCATCACCTCTGTATTTAAGTGCATCCCGAACTTTTATTGATACCTCTTTCAGCAGCTTCAAAAGTTTAATCTTTTTTTCTCTTAATTCCATTAACACCACCACGTAACATATTATTTTGAACCGAATATTTCGAATAAAAATAATTTGGAAACGAATTATATTTTACTCTTTGAATAGAAAGTTGTCAATATGTTAAAATTAATGCAGATTTCAAAAAAGGGTGAAGATATCAATTGTCAGATTTATACATTAAAAGCGAAAATCCTTTTAAATTCAACGTAGTTGAAAAGTTTGTGAGCATTGAAGGAGAAGGTATAAGAAGTGGATATCCTGCAGTATTTGTGCGGTTTGCAGGATGCAACCTTAGATGTTCTTGGTGTGATACAAAGTATGCAAATGAAAATCCAGAATACGAAGAAATTGATATTGATAATCTCATGAACTTTATCACTTCAACAGGGATTAAAAGAGTTACACTCACAGGCGGAGAGCCTCTTATCCAGCCTTACATTTACTTATTGATAGACAGGTTAATCAGCGAAGGATTTGAGGTCAACATCGAAACAAATGGTTCTGTCAGCATAAAGCATGTGCCGAGAGATGCCATTATCACCATGGACTACAAGTGCCCATCAAGCGGCATGGAACACAGGATGATTGTTAATAATATACATTTACTTGGTGAGAAAGATGTGATCAAGTTTGTTGTTGCTACGTATGAGGATTTAAAGACTGCTGAAAGAATTATAAAGACATTCAAACCAAGATGTAACATCTATTTTAGCCCTGTTTTTGGAAAGATAGAACCAAGGGAGATTGTAAAGTTTGTACTTGAAAATGGGCTTTTTGAGGCAAGGGTTCAGCTTCAACTTCACAAGATAATCTGGTCAGAGAATAGCAGAGGGGTATGAAAAATCAAAGGGTTGCCAAAAGTTTTTACTTGAGTTTTAATTAGTTTTGGCAACCCGTTTTATTTTATGCATCCTGCTTTGAAATCTGAACAAATCTGCAAAATGAGCAAATTTCTGTTGTTGTAACCTGACCGCAGCTAATGCACTCTTTCAGTTCAACCTTTTCATAAATATCCTGAAAATGTCTTCTGCCCTTTTCCAAAAAGCTTGTTATAAAACGCTGTTTTGTCCCTGGACTTTCTTCCTCAAGCCTGTTCAAAACCTCTTTGTACAAAATTGACATAGCACCGATTGCGTGCGGACATTCATCGTGCAAAAATTCTATCTTGTTGATTAAAACATAAAACAGATTCTCACGCTCAGTGAGAGTATAAAGCGGCTTTGCTTTTTTTACAAGCTTTGGATGGGTGGACTCAAGCACAGGCGATTGTCTTGCGAGATACCCTTCTTCCCATGAAAGAACGTTGCCCAGAAGCGTTGCCGCCTCATCATCAAGGTTGTGTCCTGTTGCAACAGCAAAAAACCCACCGTCATACGCTACTTTGTTAAAGAGGTATCTTTTTATTGAGCCGCAAATGGAACATGTGCTTCTTTTTAAAAGCTTTGAAAGTTTGTATATGTCAAGTCCATACTCTTTTTTAATATCCTTTACAATTAGCTCAAGACCGTTTTTTTGTGCAAAGTTTTCCACAACCTGCTGTGACTTATCCGAATACTCACCAATTCCAAGGTTTATATACATCCCTGTGGCATTGTAGCCTTCACTGCTC
Organism: Caldicellulosiruptor kronotskyensis 2002; assembly: GCF_000166775.1. NCBI lineage: Bacteria > Bacillati > Bacillota > Caldicellulosiruptorales > Caldicellulosiruptoraceae > Caldicellulosiruptor > Caldicellulosiruptor kronotskyensis. The sequence continues at coordinate 2,592,366 of NC_014720.1, forward strand.
AATACATGCCACAGAGCCATGCTGTCTTTCCCGCCGGAGATTACCACTAAAATCTTATCTTTTTTGTCAAACATCTTATGCCTCTTTATGTTCCTCTTTACTTGATTCTTGTAGTAATAAAGAAAACAATCCTGACAAAATGCAGCGTTGTGTCTCTTGAGGTAAATAACGCCCTTGTTTTTACATCTTACACACTTCAATCTTCTTGTTCAGCTCCTTTCAAAATCTTTAGCCACCAGAAACAGCAGAGATAATCTCAACTGTATCGCTATCATTCAAAACATCGTCAGGTGCAACTATTTCTCCGTTTTTTATAAAAACATTAGACTCCAAATTTATATTAAGTTCTTTAGCAAGATTTATAACTGTCTTTGGTCCTTTTACCTCAACCTCTTTATTTTTACCCACAAATATTATTTTCACCTCTGCATTCGCCCTCCTCACACATCTTAATGTGCACTTTACAAGCTGCAATAAAATTATATCACAAATCTTTAAAATCAAAACCTAAAATGATAAAATACAAAAAGAACAATGATTTTTGAGGAGCAGGATTAACTTACGATGTTTTTTATAGGTATATTTGGCATTGAAGAGAAAGCAAAAGCTATACGGCAAATAGATGTAACAATTTGTCCTTTTTGTTCAAGAAAGGGAAGTTATACTTTGCTAAAAGTTTATAGCTATTTTCATTTTTTCTTTATTCCACTTTTTAGATGGAATGTCAGATATTTTTTGCAAACAAGCTGTTGCAATCGAATTTATATTATTACAAATCAGCAACTTGCCAAAGACCTTGAACGTGGAATTGATACTCCAATTACCCTTGCTGATGTTGAGCTCTTTAGAAAATTCGAAAATGAATATGGTTTTGATGATGAAAGGTCTGATTTTTGTCCAAATTGTCAAAGAAGAGTTTCAAAGACTTTTTTGTACTGTCCTTATTGCGGCAGCAAGCTTGAATAAACTTTCAAGGAGAGTGATATTAAAATGAAAAAATGTATTGTTTCAAATGACGCTCCAAAACCAGTTGGACCGTATTCGCATGCTGTGCAGGTTGGAAATCTTCTTTTTGTCTCAGGACAGCTTGCCATAAACCCAATGTCTGGGAAAATAGAAGGTGATGATATAAAAGCTCAAACACAGCTTGTCTTCAAGAATATCGAAGCTATTTTGAAAGAAGCAGGATTTTCTTTTGAAGATGTTGTTAAAGTAAATGTATACTTGTCTTCACTTGAGGATTTTGCAAAGTTCAATGAAGTTTACTCTACAATCTTTACGCAGAATTTCCCTGCAAGAACAACCATTGAAGCAAAGCTTTTACCAGGTGCTCTTATAGAAGTTGATGTTATTTGTGCAAAGGAGTGAAAAGCTTGAAGAATGAAAGCTGTTGTTGTTTTATCTGGTGGTATGGACTCAACAACACTTCTTTATGATGTTAAAAGTCAGGGTTATGAAGTTTTTGCAATAAGTTTTTTGTACGGACAAAAACATTCAAAAGAGCTTGAGTTTGCAAAAAAGACATGCAGTCTTTTATCCATCCCTCACAAGATTGTTGACATCTCATTTTTTGCAGAGCTTGCACCATCTGCACTCACAGCGCTTGACTGGAACGTACCAGAAGGATATTACACCGACAGCACCATGAAACAGACTGTTGTTCCAAACAGGAACATGGTTTTGCTTTCTATTTCTGCAGCATATGCTATATCGCTTGGGGCAAAAAAACTCTTTTACGGTGCACATGCAGGCGACCATCCAATATATCCAGACTGCAGAAAAGAGTTCGTTGAAGCAATGAAAAATGCACTATATCTTGCCGACTATATCGGTCTTGAACTTGATGCACCTTATGTTGATATGAAAAAAGAGGATATTCTCAAAAGAGGACTTGAACTTGGAGTAGATTACAGTTTAACCTGGTCATGTTACAAAGGAGGTCAAAAAGCCTGTGGCAGATGCGGAACATGCACAGAGCGAATTGAAGCTTTCAAAAAAGTAGGTGTAAAAGACCCTATTGAATATGAAATTGAAATTGACTGGTAAAAACAAAAGGCTGGTTTGTGGCTTTTTTGAAGCATCAACCAGCCTTTTTTTATACTTGTACTTGAAATTCCTTTATTAGTGCAGATACGCAAGCGGATTTTGTGGTACGCCATTTTTCCTCACCTCAAAATGAAGATGAGGACCTGTACTTCTACCGGTTGACCCGCTTTTGGCAATAAGTTGTCCTTTTGCAACCTTCTGTCCTGGACTTACCAAAAATCTGCTAAGATGACCGTAGTATGTCTTATATCCATTTTGATGATTTATTATAATCAGCTTGCCATAGCCACCAAGCCATCCAACAAACTCAACCACACCACCATCTGCTGCATACACATTTGAACCCCATGGAACAGCAATGTCTATCCCCTCATGAAATTCTCTTCCTCTATAGCCAAATCGTGAAGTCAGCACACCCCACGTTGGGAATGAAAATCTACCTGTTGCAAAATATCTCGGCGGCTTTTTAGTCCCAATAACCACAATTCTCTCCACAGGTTTTTCCAGCACCTGCTGGGAAATTACCTGTCTGTCATACTCAAGTCCATTTAAATAAACAATCTTAGCTTTTATCTTTGCTTTACCGTCTTTACCTTCCTGCTTTACTATAGTTTGTGTAGTGTAGTATTTATCTGATTTTATTGTTTTCACTTCTTTTGGCAGAGTATCTACAAACTCCACTTCTTTTTCAAGAACAACATTTACAAGCGGTGTCATCTGTGAAAGTTTTATCTTCTGTCCTGGCATTATCTTTTCAGTAAGTCCTGGGTTTGATGCAAAAATATCATCAACAGAAATATTGTATTTTCTTGCCAAATCCCAGAGGGTATCCCCTTCTTTGATTGTATATTCCACTATTTCATCTTTGCCGAACATTATTTTATTTAATGCCTGGTCCTCTGTTGCAACCTTAATATCTGGTTTAACGTAAACAGGTTTTATCTCCACTTTTTCCAAAAACCTTGCATACTTTGCATCATTTTTGTAGTAAATAGTCTTAAGTTTATTTAAAATATTTTTGGGAACGTCTGGATTGTCAAAAATTAAATAAGCTTTTGAATTTACAAAAAGGGCATACTTCTTTACAAGCACAACACCTTTTTCTATTATGGTGTTTTTAAGACTATCTAAACTTGTACTTTTGTACTGACCGGGCGGAATTTCCTTTAGCTTAGGCTTGTTTTGAAAAACAAACTCATCTGTTCCATGTTTTAATGAGACTTCTTCTTTCAAACTGCCAAAAAGCTTTTGCGCTTCCATTTTGTCTTTTACATACCCTACAACACTTCCGTTGAGTATGACTGCATAAGCTTTCTGATAAGTTGTCGGCATTTTGTTAATTGTAAATACCATAAGAAACATCAAAGCTAAGGTCGAAAATATTTTAAGTTTCAGTATACTTTCTTTTGAATGTCTGATATTGCTAATGTATTTAAGTCCAATAATCAATCTTACTATCTCTTCAAAAATCTCTTTTAATGGACTTTTTCTATACTTGTAAGATAAAAAGATAAACTCATCTTGAACATTGGATTTTAAAGGTTTCTGACTTTTTTGAGCAGATTTATATATTTTTGAGCGTAGATTATCTTTTATCACTTCTAATTTCTGTGCAAATCTTGATTTGATTTGTTTAATTAAACCAACAATTGATCTATGTAAACCTTGATTGTTTTTTTCAACTTTAATAGTCTTTTTCTCTTTAGTTTTTGCTTTATCTGCCAGTCCAACTTTTTTATTAGCTCCTTTGTTTTTTTGGTAAACTTTCTGTTTACTGTTCAAATTTTCTTCTATTGTCTTTGGGACAAACTGGGCCTTTTTCTGGTCCAAAACGGTGGCTGTGGCAGATGTCTTTGATTTTGACGCATGCTTTGCCACAAGTGCACCCCCTTGATAAAAAAAATAAAAAGGGTATTAAAATTACCCTTCTATATAATTTATACTATGTTGAATATGCAAAATACTATACTTTTATTTTAATTGATATTGTTTGAAATGTCAAAACCAAAAATTGATTGAAAACCGACTTAAATCACATAATAACTATTACTTTTGAAGTTGCTGTTCTATTCTATTTTAATAGAAACTCCTATAACTGAGTGGGGTAAAATGTTTATCTCAAAGGTAACTTGATTCTCACCTGTTACTCTCCATAATATCTCTTCTTTCTTCGTTTTTGATGATTTGATCAGTTCTTCAATTTGTTCATTATTCAGATATTCTGGGCTGCCCATTTCAACCCACTTTCTTTTGGGATTTGCATTGTATTCATCTATACGCTCTGCATAAATTTCTTTGCATTCTCTAATACCATTTATTGTAACAGTTATTTTTTCATTGTTTATGGGAGATAGTGGAACATTATGGTTTGAAATAACAAGTACTAACTCATTGCCATTTACAGCTGCTATACAGTCTACAGTTGGACTTCTCTCCTCAACTTTAAGTTCTACCTTTTCACCATCTAATTTATTCAATATCTGAAATGCTCTGTATGATGGTTTTGGTATACCGTGAATATTTAAAAGTCCAAATCCTCCATGGAAAGGCAATGAACTTAGCCCACACTCTTCAAATATATCTGTAAATGTCCAGTATGAATAACATCCAAGCGGCAAATCAATAATGTCTATTATAGTCTTCACAATAAATGCTGCATCATATGGAATGTCGTGGTACGGGTCTCGCGGACTCGGTGAGTTGTTCCACTCTGTATAGTACAAAGGCAAAGGTTCTGCTTCACTCAAAGCTTTTTTTACTCTTTTAGCAAGCTCACCTCTTTTTGCTTTTGCCATGGCTTCTTCCATATTAGAACTTGTACTAAACGCTAAATCTGTTGGATACTGGTGTGTTGATATAAAGTCTATTGGTACTCCATTTCTCTGACAATACTCTTTCAGCTCCAAAATCCACGCATCTACTGCTGATGCAGGTCCTCCTACTTTCAGTTCAGAGTCAACTTTCTTGATTGCAAACGCTGCATGCTTATAAAGCTCAAAATACTCCTCCATTGTCCCTGCCCAGAAAAAGTCCTTCAAATTCGGCTCGTTCCATACCTCAAAAAACCACTCTCTTACCTCATTTTTACCATATCTTTTTACAAGATGTCTTGTAAGTTCTTCAACAAGTTGTCCCCACTCTTCATAGGATTTTGGGGGAGTTATATTGCCCTTATAATGAAAAACTGTCTTTGTACCAGATGCTAAAGCTTCAGGCATAAAGCTCAGTTCTATAAAAGGTTTCATTCCAATATCCAATAAAAAGTCAATAATAGAATCAATGTTGAAAAATGAAAACCAAAGTTTGCCTTCATCATTTCTGAAGCAAACACTCATATCATCGTTAAGCCAACCATGAAATCTGACATATTTAAACCCAAGTTCTTGCCTGCACTTTTTCAGCTGCTTTCTCCAATCCTCCCTCAGGGCAGTTGCTGCATGACAGCTGCCTACACACTTTGTCCAGAATTTATTTATCTTGCCTAACTTAATTTCTGGATAGATATTTATTTTCATGTGTGTTTTCTCTCCTTTCATACATTATTTTTTTTAAAAAAAGGAAAAGAGAGGAGGCGTAAAATCTCCCTTTTCCTAAAAAAAGCTATTTTAAAAGACCTTTTCTACCCATTCAAAAGCCTTAAAAATATACCTGTTCCAGAACTGCCAATCATGAGTACCTTCATCTTCCTCATACGTTACATTTAAACCTTCTTTCTTAAGAAAATTGTAAAGGTCTCTGTTCTCCTGAACAAGGAAATCATCTTTGCCACATGCCATATAAATTTTGGGAATGTCTACACCATCTTTTTTCAGCTTTTTGGCAAGAGCATTTATATCTTTGTCACTGCCAATCAAAGAGGACAGGTCGCCAAATACATGTCTGTAATATTTGTAGCTTGCAATACCATCCTTATAATCTGGTGTTATTCCAGCTATTTTATGGATTATTAAAGCTGAAGATAGCGCAATTATCCCACCAAATATCTTGTGGTATTTTAATCCATTTCTTAGCGCGCCATAGCCACCCATAGAGAACCCACCAATAAACGTTTTTTCTCTATCTTCAGGTATTGGAAATACATTTCTTGTAAACTCGATAAGTTCATTTCCTATATACTCACTATAATATGCTTCTCTATCCTCATCATCCAAATAGAAACTATTTTCGCCACATGGCATAAATATTGCTACATTATATTTTAAAGACAATTCAACAATTTGCGCACCATACAACCAATCCATGTGATTGCCCGCATATCCGTGTAACAAATAAAGTACTCTCAAATTATCAACATCATGTTTTTTCGAAAAACTCCTGTCTAACCTATCAACTGGCAAAACTGCCATGAGGGTTGTGCTTCGTTTGAGCATCTTTGAATAAAAATTTATTTCCATTATAGCCATTTAAATCTATCTCCTTCTTGACCATTATTTTTTTAAAGTTCATTAATTCAAAAGTCAATTATTCTAAAAAATGCCTTTTTTGGCTTTCCATCAATGTCAAACAGCAATGGCCAGTCTTTTCTGCCGATTACCGGAAAATTGTCTTTCCATGTATGTCCATCGCTAATCCCCCATAATGTAACTGAAGTTATAACATCTCTATACTCCCTAAATACTCTAAACACATCATTATAAACCTTAGCTTGCAACTCCACCATCTCTTCAGTGGGCTCTAATAGGTCAGTTCTTCTGTCCTCAAATTCAAATACTGATATATCAAGCTCTGTTATTTGTATTTCAAGCCCCAAGGATGCATATATTTCGATAGCTCTCTTAAGGTTGTCTATTAAATTCTTATCCCAAATATTCCAGTGTGCTTGTATGCCAACACCATCAATCGGAGTTCCCTCTTCTAAAAGACTTTTTAAGACCTTGTATGTCTTTTCTAATTTGTATGGCATTTCATTGTTATAGTCGTTATAAAATAGTTTCCCATTTCCTGTATACTTTTTAGCTATTTCAAAGGCAATCTTAATATAATCATCACCAATGATTCTTCTCCACTTTGAATCTCTGAGCAGAGCATCTGTTTTATCCTCAACAGCTTCATTCACAACATCCCACGCATAAACCACATCACGGTATCTTGTACAAACTGTCTTTATGTGTTCCCTCAGTCTTTCTATTACAAGCTCTTTTGGTGCTTCTTTGTCATTGTCACAAAAAACCCATTCAGGTGTTTGGTTGTGCCATACAAGTGTATGTCCTCTCAGTTGCATATTATGTTTAAGTGCAAAATTTTTAATCTTATCAGCAGCTTCAAAGTTGTAAAAATCTTCTTTCGGATGAATTCGTTCAAATTTCATATCATTCTCAGGTGTTAAACTGTTAAAATGCTTTGTAAGAATTCTTCCGTGTATTCCTTCAAAATCTTTCACTGTAACAGCTGCACCAACTTTAAAGAAGTCTTTATATTTTTCCGCAAGTGATACAGTAGATTTTTCATAATAATCTTCGCTCATTATACAATATCCTCCTTTTTCAATAACCTGGAATTTTACTATCATCAAGCCCTATATATGTATGCGTCTCGTCATTAACTTTGTTGAGCTCATAAAGCACAACTGCATTCTTACCTAACTTGATATTAAGTGTTACATATCCCTCTCTTGCTCTCATTCTGCAAGTGCTAACATGCGGTTTTGCAATTTCCTTCAAAGTTTTTATCTGTTCTTTTGACGGATACCTTGGTCTTCCCATCTCAATCCATACACGCCATGGATTTGCATGTTCTTCGTTAATTAATTTTTGCTTTACAAAAATATCCTCAAAGTCAATAGGAATTTCCAGCTTGTATTCTCTTTCAATCTCTTGTTCTTTACTTATAACTTCATTCCATGCCACAATCGCAACTGAACCATCTGCTCTTTTTGTTACCAAGATATGGTCATCTCTATACAAAATATCTCTTCCCATTGCATTGAAAAATGTAAACATGTGGAACACAGGTTTTGGAATATTATTGAAAGCTACAAGGCCAAACCCACCATGAAACAGAGACCTTGGTACATCTGCTTCTTCAAATACATCACTGAATGTCCAATAAGAAAACGAATCTACATAATATCCTCCTTCGCTTAATATCCTTGCAAGATATGCCGCATTAAACGGCGTGTCGTGAACAGGGCAAAGCGGATGGTATGAACTGTTGTACTCAGTAATATGTATCGGCAAATTTGGAAACGGTGAATTTTTTATCTGCTCTCGTACCATTTTAAATTCGTTTAACATGTAATCAATTGGATGTAAATCGTGATAAACAAAATGTGGCGTATAAGTAGGAGGTTTTGCTGTATACGCATGTCGTGTAACAAAATCAACAGGAACATTATTTTTGTAACAAAAATTTAAAAAATCATCTATCCAGTGGTCTGCCCCGCCACATATTGCAGGTCCACCAACCTTTATATTCTCATTTACATCTTTTATAGCCTTTGCTGTCACTTCATATAGTTTAAAATATTCATTTTGATCAGCATCTTTCCAAAATACATTTAAATTTGGTTCGTTCCATATTTCAAACGGCCAGTTTTCAACCTCTTTTTCGCCATATCTGTCTATGAAGTGTTTAACAACTGCTTTAATTAACTTCTCCCACTTTCCATAATCACTGGGAGGGGTAACATTACCCCTCCAGTAAAATACTGTTTGTGTTCCAGATGCAAGTTTTGACGGCATAAATCCTATCTCAACAAAAGGCCGTATTCCAAGCTCCAAAAATGAATCATATATCCTATCAATATAAGTAAAATTGTAAAACGGCTGCTTCATATCCCCAACATTATCTTCGCGGTAGATTCCAACATCGTCATGGAGCAAACCATGAGCTCTTAAATATTTAAAATCAATATGCTTTTTTACATATTCTAATGCTTCCATATACTCCTTTTGAAGAGCAAGCCCTATACGACCGCTACCAACACAAAATTTCCAATTATCTGGAAACACGTCAAATATCTTTCCTCGTTCAATTTTTACATATGTCATTATCTATTCCTCCAATATCAAGTAATGTCAAACGATAAAATATTATTTTTTAGCCTTTACTTTTGGAATAGCAGGTGGTGTAGGCAAATTGGCATTTTGTGGTAATATTGAATAATCTATCAATGCCCAGAAAGCAGGTTTGCCATCATAATGTTCATCAAATAAAAGCGGAAAATCTGGTTTGTTAAAAACTCCTCTCAGCCAAGAGTTGTCATCCTTAAGCCCCCAGAATGTAACGCTCTTTATGACATTTTTGTACTTCTTAAATAGGTTAAATAACTCATAGTATTTCTTTGCCTGTTTTAATAACATTTCTCTTGATGGCTCTGCGTAATAAACAGAAGAACCCCATTGATAAAAGCTCATGTCAAGCTCAGTAATTTGAATCTCAAGCCCTGGAATTGTGCTAAATAGCTTTATCGTCTCCTCTATATCTTCAACAGAAGGATTGTCAATATTTATGTGACATTGAAGACCTATACCATGTATTGGAACACCTTTTGCTTTCAAATTTTTAATCATGTTATATATAAACATTCTCTTTTGTGGAATTTCTGTATTGTAATCATTGTAAAATAGCTTTGCTTGTGGATCTGCCTCATGTGCCCAAATAAACGCTTTTTCTATATATTCGGGGCCACAAATATTGTACCAGTTTGACCTTCTGTATCCATCAGGTTGTGTTTCATCAATAGCTTCATTGACAACATCCCAAGCATATATTTTGCCTTTATACCGGCTAACAACTGTGTATATATGATTTTTTAACCTTTTCAAAAGTTCATCCTTCTTTAAAAAATTGCCATTCTCATCTTTGAAGAACCAATCAGGTGTCTGGTTGTGCCAGACAAGAGTATGTCCACGTATACCCATTTTATTTTTTGTTGCAAAATCCACAAATGCATCCGCTATTGTAAAGTCATAGTTGTTTGGTCCTTTTAGCACGCTTTCGGGTTTCATCTCGTTGCCTGGTGTTATACTGTTAAAATGTTTTTTGATAAATTGTGTGTCTATATCACTAATAAGTTCACCATATCCAATAGCTACACCAACTTTAAAATCTTCTTTATATTTTTCTTTTAAAGACGGCAAATTATAATTAGGTTCCTGTAACTTAAACGGATCAGATATTGTAACATCATCTACCCAAAATGCTAATGTTGGATTCCACGAAGAAATACAAAATACAAGTTCTTCTATTTTGCCATCCTTTGGTACATAATAATTACCACTTATCTCAACCCAGCCATCACCTTCAATCTGGCTTCCAGTTATCCAGTCATATTTATATTGATCATCGTTTGCCATCTTTCTTTGAATGGTAAGACCAAAACCTTGCTTGTCAATTGATTGATGATACAACCATACGCTAAATTTGTATATCTTCCCAGCAACAAGATATTTTGTTACAGGAATTTGAACTCCATGCCAGAATGCCGAACGATCTGATACATAAAGACTCTTATTTCCATTATGTGATTTTGTATTATCTATTTTTAGTTGTACAGTATCACCTCTTGGCTGCCAGTTTGTCAAATTTGATTCAAATGTATCTTTAAAAACAACAGCTTGTGATTGATAAACTTCTTCTGTCATTATTTGAATATTGTCCACATTATATGCAGTTGTTTTATCAACTGTTGGATGAATTGCAATAATCAAGTCTATCGGGTTTTTTAACGTTGGTTTCCACTTAGCAACAATTTTGTCCCATTTGTTTGGTATGACAATTTTCTCACCAAGCTGAAGGTACTTTAACCCCCTGCCGTCGTTATAAATAGCTGTTATTGAAAATTCTATCGGCTTTTTCCCTTGATGTTTTACATAGGCTGATATTACCCATGTTTTTCCTCTTTGTAAAACATCTTTTACATCTATCCCCATGCTATCCCATACACTTTTCCTGTCTGTAACTTTTATACTCTTTTTCCCTTCTTGGGCTGTGTTTTGGTCTGTTGTTATTTTAGCTTTGCCATATGCAAAAAATGTTATCTTGTCTTTTCCTTCAAAGTTTATGTTTGTTGATGTTGTCTGTGCCGCCTTAAAAAATGATGGAAAAACTATTGATATAATAAATGATATAGAAAGTACCATAATTAAAAATAAATATAATATTTTGAATTTCCCTTTTTTCATCTCCCAGTTACTCCTTTCACTTCATAAATCTCCAATAATCCATATCAAACAATTTATTTTGCTTTTTACCTCTGAAAACAAAATACAAATCATGCACTCCTGTTACTTTTTCAACCTTTGTTTCTACCTTTGTCCACTTGGATGAAAATTCTTGCTGATGTTTGACTTCCACAACTGCGATGGTTCTCCCATCTAAAGAATCAAGCTTTATCTCTATTAAGCTTTCACCATTTGCATTATTCACAATCGCTTCAAACTTTTTTGCTCCAGCATTCCCAAAATCTACTTTTGAAAGGGCTATCCAATCACCATCATCAATATCAGTAAGACACATGTTGTTACTTGCATCTGCTTTCTTTGTGGACACACCTGCACACCATGCAAATGTCTCAGCTTCAACCAGCCTGTACGGATCAAACAGCTTTACTTGATTGACACCCTTATAATCTGCAATAACCTCTCTGATTTTATCACCCTCAATAACAACCTCGTTTATGTGCGGTGACCTATATCCTTTAGCTGCACCCATATCTTTTGCAAGAGTTTGTGCATGATATGTAATATACCATTTACCTTTAAACATAAAAATCTGGTGATGATTATTGCCACCGACTCCAAAGAAATATCCTGGATTATTGAGTATTACACCTTTATATTGCCATGGCCCCATAGGATTTTTACTAATCATATAAGCTATTACACCAGTGGGAGGACTTCCCTGTGGTCTTGGTCCACCATAAAAGTTTGTGCAGTAGGAATAATAGTAAATTCCATTTATCTTGTTAATACCAGAATCTTCAAACATAAATGGTGCTGGAATTGTCTTTGCACTTCCTACAACACTTATCATATCATTTCCAAGCTGCATAACTCGAGCAGTGTTTGGCATTTCGGCCTGTCCTTGCGGAACTCCACCACCAAAGTAAATGTATGCCTTCCCATCATCGTCTACCAAAACTGCAGGGTCGAATAGCCAAACAACACCTTCAACTCCTGGTGTAAATCTTGAAATTAGTGGTCTTCCAAGAGGATCCTCCCATGGACCTATTGGACTGTCGCTTGTCAATACACCTATACCGCTTGCGTTGTTTGCAAAGTACAAGAAGAATTTATCTTTGCCATTTATCTTTTTATATGCTATACTTGGTGCCCATGACTGTGTTGCCCATTTAGCAACTCCATTTGGTCCTGCAACTTCAATTTCTCCATGGTCTGTCCAATTGACAAGGTCTTCAGAAGAAATAACAGTAATTTTATTTATCTTACTATAGGTATTGTCCACAATATTTCCGTCTGCGTCATACTCTAAAATGTCGTTTGTAAGATAAACATATACCCTATCATTATAAACAAGAACAGCGGGGTCAGCACCAAACTTGTGTGAAATTAGAGGATTTGCATTAGGTGGAATTTTACCTATTGGTACCTTAGGTGCAGTGTATTCTATCTTTGTCACTGCAGCGTCACTCCCGTAACTAATTTTTTCTTTCTCTGTTTGTAAAACAAATGATTTAATTGATATTTCACCTTTATTTGACTCTGATGGTTTTATTTTTCGTTTTAATTGAATACTTACTATTTTCTGCCATTTATTATCTTTGTCTATAAGCTCTTTTTTTATATTAGAAATTGAAATTGTTGTATGATTTGCTTCTCTTTTTACTACTTTTACAATTGCATTTTCAAGCAGTTTATTTTCTTTTTTTATGCCGGCAACATCAATCCATTCAGGATGGTTCAACAAAAGTTCAACTTGTTTTATTTTTTTATTCTTAGGCAGAGAATTTACATAAATAGATACTTGATATTTTTTTTCAGAAGAATTATCAAGAAAAATTTCAGTTTGATCCAAATATACCTTCAAATAATTTTCGGTTTTTGTGCCTGTTAATTTATTCTCAAACTTAAAGAAATCTATATCAACATATCCGCCTGGCTTTTTTGTCGCAAAGTTGAATATTGCAAATCTGTATCCCATAAAATGCTGGGGCAAAGTATACTTCATTTCAAGTTCAGAACCAAGTTTTGTCCAACTAATTCCATCATAGCTGTAGTAAAAATATGCTCTGTCAACTTCAAAATCAAAATCAATCTTCAAATATACCATCATTTGTAAAAGATTTTCTTTTGCAATTTCCTTACCTTTGTCAACCATTATTATGTAGTATTTGTTCTTTTGCTTTGAAACACCGATAAACCCATACTCTTTTTGAAATGCAGCAAGCCCAGCAACATCCCCATCATTCATATTACTTACATCCATAAGTATCCATCCTGAACATTTTGGCCCTATGGTTCGCTGAGTCAGCGTATTTCTTGCCTGTTGTATATCATTTACAACATCACAAGTCCTCAATCTAAGAAAGCCTTTTCTTTCAACCAAAGACCATTTAGTATTATCTGGATTATGATTCCACTGCCACGTCAAGCCTAATACCGAACCATTAGGTGCTGCTTGTTCTGGTTCTTTATTTGTAAAAAGCACTTCTTTTACAGAGAAAAAGTCCACATAAAAGTCAGTTACTTTCTCTTGTTTATTTCCAATAAATAAAACTTTTACTATCAATGATATTGTATCAAAATTCTGGTCAATTTCAAATATACCAGATATTGTTGTCCATTCATTTTTTTGCACTAATCCCCTTACAAGCTCTTTGTAAATCTCATTATTTCCATTTGACAGTCTTGCACATAAGACAAATTCTACAGTTTCAGCACCTTTTGTGTATTTAACTCTAAAAGTAGATTTATATTTTTTCCCTTTCATAATTTTACCAGTAAAGTTTTGTTGCATTCCTGTACCTTGGTCTGAAATAGAATAGACATGAAGAATATTTCTGTTTTTTTCTTTCACAACTTCCACCTTTGAATCATCTTTGCCTTTCCAGCCAACTTTTCCCCTTTTAAAATCGCTGTTTACTGCAAGCTCTTCTTGTGCAGTAATTTCCAAATTTCTCTCAACTTCAAATCTTCTGAAATTTGTTTCTATTTTTTCTTGGTAAAACTCATCGCTTTTCACAATTTCAGTTTCAAAACTGCACCTGCCCGGCTTTACAAATCTTATCGGAACTTTACCATTCTCATCTCCAAAGACTGGCCATCCATTTTCCCACCTGACAGGCACAAGAACTGGAACACGCCCAACTGCGTCATGGTCTTGAAAAAGCATTGAAAACCATTTTCCATCCGGTGTATCGATAAGTCCTCCCTGTGCAACACCGTTATTCTTGTATCCCATGGTATCACTGAGTACAACTTTCCCTTCATATGGCCCATCAATTCTATCTGATCTGTATATACATTCTTCTCTTATTTTTCCTTTTTCCCACCGAATTGTTGTTATGTAGTACCTACCGTTTATTTTGTAAGCATGTGAACCTTCCTCAAGTCCTTCAATTTTAGATTTAATAATTACCTTGTTCAGTCCCAGTGGATTAAAAGCTTTTAAATCTGGAGTTAATTCTCTAATTCTTATTTCTTTATTACCGTATATAATGTAGACTTTCCCATCATCATCAAATAAAAGTGTTGGATCATGGAGATATTCGTGAAATTCCACCCTCTCCCATGCTCCCGTGATTTTCGCTGAGCTAAACAAGTAAGTCTTGCCAGAATCTAATGAAGCAAATATTACATAAAATTTACCATTATGGTATCTTATACATGGTGCCCATTGCCCTTTTCCGTAAACGTTTTGACCATTTTTTAAATTATGTGCATCATTTTCTTCTAACCTGTCATAAACATAGCCAATTATCCTCCAGTTCACAAGATCTGTTGAATGCATAATTGGAACACCTGGTGTCATATGCATTGTGGTGCTGACCATGTAATAGTCTTTTCCAACTCTAACAATGTCAGGATCAGGAATATCAGCAAGAATTATCGGATTTGTTGCAGCTGTTCCCCCTCTCAATGCTTCTCCTCCTATGGCAGAAATAAAGCTTGCATTATAACTAAAAAAAACCCATAGTATCATACTCAAAATGATTGTTTCTATAATTAAATTTTTAAACATCCTCAAAATCTTCATATGATTCACTACCTTCATTACTTTATATACACCAGAAATATTAGTTATTACAGGGCATACTCTTATTTTATGAGTATGCCCTGTAATAAGTTTCACATTTTATAATTATTCAAGTTCTACAACCTTAATATTATCAATTACAAAGTCTACTCCTTCTTGAACGCCAATTCTCAAGCACATCTTGTCAGAGTTATCTGGAATATTTGTAATATTACCTTCTACATGGTAGACAGTCTGACCTTTATCAATTGTCTTTGTAATGCTGCCATAAGATGTTGCATTTGGTTTTGTATCATTGAGGATTGAACATACAACTGTCGTCTTGCCAGCTTTTGGTGCTTTCAAGACTTTGACATCAAAGCTTACAGTATAGTCATGCCACCCGTATATCTTAACCTTTTCTGGTGCTGTTACTACATAAATCTCGCCACCGTCTTTTCCTTGGTCCCAAGTTACCTTCAAGGATTTTCCTTTTATAGCTTCTTTACCTGAAGCAATTGAAAGTTTAACTGTCTTCTTTGATGTATCTAAAACTTTGAATGTATCTAATTTTCCATCCTCAAAGTTAATTGTAAATGGCTTGAATGGTTTGTAAACTGCATTAATAGCACCAGCTGAAGCTTCTTTGACGTTCTTTTCAACTTGAGGTCTCAAACTTGACAATGCAGCTGCAACAGAGTCAGAACTGTCAACTCTTCCGAATATATCCCAGTGTGGCATACCAAGCATTGACTCTCCTAAGCCTGGATAGAAAGATTTTTCTGCAAGCTTATTAACAAAATCTACTAAGTATTTTGGTCTATTTTTTGCATTGACATCATCATGATTCTTTTGGACGCTTTCTAATAACAGGTTAATAAACTTTCCAGCACCAACTGGATTCTTTGAACCCTTCATAATGCCATACCCGTCTGCATCGAATGGATAAAGCCCTGACTTGTTGTCTGGTCCAAGTGGCAATGGAGCAGCTTCAAGCTCATCTTCAACCTCTCTCTTGTCCTGATCAAATTTATATTGTGGTGCAACAAGCATTACAGTCTGTCTCTTCTTCAAACCAGAAACTGTTATATCCCAGTCTCTAGCAAGCCAGCCTTCTTTTGCACCCTTTTTGTAGAAGTTCAATGCTCTCTGAAGCGCTGGATTATCAAAGTTTACCTTGCCTTTACCAGATGAATCAACCTTAACAAACTGTGTGCCGTTTGCGTATACAATAGCTGTTGCTGCCCAGAAGTTTACACCATACCTATCAATCTTTCCATCTTTATTTGTATCAGCTGTCAGCTTCTTAGCAAGTGCGGCAAATGTATCCCAGTTCCATCTTCCCTTCTTATAAAGAGCAAGTGGCATTTCTTCTTCATCAATACCTTCTTCTAACATTAAGTCTTTGTTATATATAACCAGCCATGGAACATTCGAACCTTTCTGGCTTGCTAAATAGTAGTGACCATTGTACTTGAATGCATAGTCCATTGCTCTTTTGTTTATATATGGAGCTTTCAAATCAACATACTTATCAAGTGGTTGTACAAGCCCTCTGTTGTAAAATGCCGGAAATGTCCCGGTTCCTCCAAAAATAACATCAATTGGATCACCTGCAGCCATCCTTGCAATTATCTTTGTTTGCCAGTTGTTCCAGTCAGAATATACTATGTTTACTTTTCCACCATATTTTTTCTGATAGTCTTCAATTGCCTTTGCAACTGCTTTGTTGAAAATGTCAGTACTTTTTAAACTCTCTTTAGAAAAACCAGGTCTTAAGAATGAAATGTCACCAAGTTTTGATGACGCTTGAACTCTTTGTGGAGACTTGCCCACAATCAAAGCAACTGAAGCAAGCATACAAATAGCTACTAAAACCGAAATAATTCTTTTAACAATCTTTGGTCTTACCATAATCTCAAACCTCCTCATTCATGTTTTTTATTTTTAATCCCCTACTGTTTTTATGGGGATTAAAGCCCAATTTTTTAACCAACTATACCTGTACGTTCAATACTTTCAGTAAAATATCTCTGTCCAATGATATACACAATAATCAGTGGTAAAATTACCATCAAACACCCTGCTTCAAGTACATTAGAACCAATCAGGTAAATATCATCTGATGAAAAACCATATGCATCCTGAATCATGCTCATCCTGTTGTTGAGTGCGGTTAACATTACTGATACAGGCAGATTCTCATTACAGAACATAGCCGAAACATAATAGTCGTTCCAGTGCCATACTATTGTAAAGAGCAAAATTGTTATTATTGCTCCTGTCGCGTTAGGAACCATTATTCTCAAAAATGTTGAAAATGGTCCGCATCCGTCAATCTTTGCTGCTTCTTCCAATTCAACTGGCATATTTCTAAAGAATTGCCTGAAAACAAAGATGTACAAACTTGACCTTATTCCCATCCCGAAAAAATTCAGTATATAAAATGGCCAAGGTGTATCAAGTAAATTTATTGTCATTGGTTTGCCAGTAAAAATTCCTATAAGTTTGCCAATGTAAAGAAAATCAAAATATCTAAATTTCATATAAAGTGGGACTATTATTGTTTGCATTGGAACAATAATTGTAAAAAGCAATATCCCGAATAATAACTCTCTTTCTGCAAATCTAAACCTAGCAAAACCATACCCGACCATCATGCATATGAATGTCTGAATAATAACCGATGGAATTAGGATAATTAACGTATTTTTTATTGCCAATGGGTATGATAAAAGCATATTGGCATATTCAAAATTTTTAAAAGTTATATGCTTCGGTATCCAAATAACGCTTGGGTCAAACAAATCCTCTTTTGCCCTTAGTGCATTACTTATTAGAAATAGTATTGGATACAATAGTATATAGCTCATGCATATTATGAATGTGTACAGAAATAGCTTCTTTAAAACTATAAATAGATTTTTTTTGAATACTAGCTTTGAAACATCTGTAATTCTAAACTTTTCAAAGGTATAGTTGATCTTAATTGCTCTTGCAACTTTCATTTAATCTCGCCTCTCTTTTTAAATCAAATTTAAGTTAAGTAAACAACCCTTTTACCAATTATTCTGTTTACAATTAAAATTATTATCATAACCACTAAGAAATAGGTTATCGCTAAAGTTGTACTATATTCAAACTTCCCGTTATTAGCCTGATTTACAACCATTCTCATTACTTGGTTGCCATAGTCAGTAAAATAATCAATTATTGAATATATGACTGCAACAAGTATTGTGGGCGAAATCATTGGAAAAGTTATCTTCCAGAACTTCTCCCATTCTGTCGCACCTTCAATTATTGCAACTTCATAAAAACTTTTTGGAATGTTGTGTAGCGCTGCAAGTATCAAAAGTATCTGAACCCCAGACCTCCATGTCAGGTCAAATATCTTATTTACTATGTCGACAATATACATACTGAACCATCTTGGTACACCTGCGTTTATCATAACCGCTCTCAAATTCTCAGCCTTAAAAATTGTTGTAGATGAAGCAACCATACTTGATGTGTTGCTTCCAAGGACATTTTCTTTCAATACCGTTATAACAACCCCTGATGCTATAATTACCGGAAAGAAAAATATAGTTCTGGCAAAGGTTCTTCCCTTGAAATCATCTTTTAACAAATATGCAACAAAAACACTGAAAATTATTACTATAGGAACTTCATACAGCATATTTGTTATAGACGATGTCAAATTTTTTAAATAATCGGGATCCTTTGTAAACGCATATATATAATTTTCCCATCCAATAAATTCAAACTCCAAACCACTGTCGCCTAATCTTATTTTGTGAAATGTGTAATATATGGAATTTATAAAAGGAATTATAAAGAATATAACAAGTCCAATTAGCCATGGCAGGATAAATAATCTGCCGTATAACGCTTCTTTTTGCCTAAGAGTAAGTTTTCTTTTTGGAAATATTTTAAATAAATTAGTTCTTTGCATTAAATATTCACCTCTTAATAACTTTAAAATCTCTTGCTTTTACAACAGTATTTCCAACCTTTTGGTCAGATGAAGTATAATTTAACAATATCTCCACTCCACCATCAAACTTAACATACACAAGTCCCGCCTTTAATACCTTATGCTCTAAGAATTTTTTATTATTTATTTGTTGCAATACAGGATAAATTTTTCTATACATACTCTTTACATCATTTAACCACATCCTATAATTTGATGAGTAGAGAAAATCACACATTGTTTCCTTCAATTCATCCTCATTTCTCGCGGTCCATGTAAACTTTAAGAATGATCCTGTTTCCAATGTTTTCAATAACACCATCCAATCATTAGTATAATCGTTTATTGCTGGTGTAGAATAAGGAATATATCCTCTTAGCACCATCTGGTAAAATGGTATTTCATAGTCCTCAATTGCAAATTTGCTGCTTGAAATAGGTACATCAATTATTTCATTTCCCTTAGGTATTAAATAGCCGTTTGGACTTGTTAATAAAACATTATACTGCTTTGTCACCTTCTCTACCAAATTAGTAAAAATCTCTTCTGTTTTTAACCTGTTTATTTGTTTTGAACCAAAGTCTGAATATAACATTTTAGAAATTGTTGAGATAGATATATTTTTTATCTCTGCATGTTTGGAGCCAATAAATTTGTCAACAAACTTGGTCACGTATGAAGGAGATACCATAAATAGTAGAGGATAATCATCATCTGCATAGCATGTAGCTGGTGAATATCTAATAAGTTTTGCTGGCATTTTTCTCAAAGACTTTGTTGCAACAACATTCAGAGGATAAAACAATGAACCTTTTCTAAATGTTACAAAATCTACATCAAAATATGCTTTTATGTTATTTCTATTGAAGTAATCTATCATTTTTCTAAACCCTGTCCACCCACCCAGAACTTTCTCGGGTTTTGGTGAAATGGGAAGATTATAATACACTCCATTTTCATACCATCCTGTATACTTCACAACTATGTCTTTAATACCTATATTTTTCAATCTCTTTGAAATTTCAATAGCATCATCAAATGTAGTTAATGGTATTGTTACATTCCTTGGTAGCCCAACAATATATTTTGTTTTCTTCATTCCACCGTATAATTCAATATATAAAGGTAATTTCTGCTGGTCTTCTTTTTTAAGACCTTTTTCCTTTATTAGATATTCTCTATACTTTTCAGCCATCGCAATATAGTCTGATTTATTCTTGTCAAGGAAATAATATCTGATAGAGTACTTTGTTTGATTTGGAATGTTCTCTTCAAATATATTAAACGTCTTTTCATTCCACTGCTTTTCTCTAAATGTGACACTGTCTTGTTCTCTTATGATAAATTCGCTGAAAACTTGATTAAAATTTGTTCTAACGCCACTAGTATAGGCATTTATTATTGCTTTTGAGTCTCCATTCGTTACAACCGCCAAAAACCCCGAATCATTCTTATTCATTCCAAATACAGGTAACCTTGCATACTGCGTAACATACGTGTTGGGCTCTCTAATTAAGGCATAATCAGGACCATATACTCGCTGTGAATACTCTTCTTCCCCTTTTTTATTGTTGAAATTTATCACAGCTCCACAACCGTCTGGTACAACAATATAACCCTTATCGCTTTTACTTGCCGCTCCAAAAAATGGCAAGAGCATAATGGAAACAAGCCGGTACTTTTCTTTTTTAAGTTCTTTAATTTGATTGACTAACACTTCAATATTCAGATAGTCGTTCGAGATTGTTACTGCAACAGGTATCACAAAACCCTCTTTTTTGAATGAATACGTGGCTATATATCCATTTTTTATTGGCTTTATTTTCAAACCTCTTTTCATTGCAGAGCTTACATAGCTGTTTGACGTTTGAATTGCATATGACTCCATAAAAGCATATTTTAATACAAGTTGAGATGCAAGCTGTGTTTTCATACTTCCTGCTGCAACAGTGTCTTCTTTCCAATTTTCTGGATTGCTCAACCATACAATATTTGTTTTCTTGTCTAAAACTTTGAAATAACCATATTTTTTATTCACATACAATTCTAACCTATCATTGGTGGCAATCTTCTGAAAACTTATTTCAGAGTCAGCATAAATCTTTTGAAAACTTAATATCTGTGTAATGATTATTGCAAATATTATTCCAATTATTCTGATTAGTTTATACTTTTTTAAATCAAACAATTTATATGCCTCCTTTTAAAAGGTTAGCTACATCCTGAGGAGTATCTCGCTGTACACATTATTGATAAAGTCTATTAACTGTCCAAACAGTGTAAGCATTAATACAATTATGAAAAGAATTATTCCTACTCCCAAAACGCTCAAAGCTATTGTGCCTATAGTTTTACTAGCAGTATACTGATGAACAGATTTTATTGCATTAAATATACATATTACAAGCCATAAGGTGCCAACAAGTCTTACAAAGTTTATAAACATTGCTTCTTCTGCAATCATGAATTGACTCATAACAACTGCTAAAAGAGTACAAATAATATATGGTGTCAGAGAATATGCCGAAAATACCCATATTTCTCCAAACTTGCCTTCACCCTCAGTAAGAGTGGATACCATCCAGTTAGAAAGTACCCAGAAGAAAAATATACCAATTGTACTTGAGAATATTGACAATATGTTAATTTTATCTTGTCTATACGGATTAAAGATAAATCCTGTGTATTGTCTATTTATGACCATAGTTACAAAGAATATAAACACAATAAATGTTGCAATTATAACAGAACCTTTCCTCTCTTCTTTTAATTCTTCAAAGCCTCTGAATGGATGTAGCATTACATGTAAAGGATATTTATACTTGTCGATCTTTTTAGTATAAATGTCTTGAGCTGTAGGTGGCTTTCTAAAGCGTTTTATTAATACATATAAAAGTACTATTATAGCAATTACAGTTGTTGCTATAACCCCAAAATTTCTTTTTAAAAATTCATTTCTTAAAACTTCTTTTGCCTCTGAATAACCATCTTTATCATTTGCAAGCCTGAAATAATACATCGCATCTGAATATTTATCCATCCTCAAAAGTGCTTTGCCAAGACCTACATGTGCAAGTGAAAAATTGAAATCCATTTTGTGAACTTGTTCCCACAAATGCCTTGCATCATCGTACTTACCTTCATTATATAGCAGTGTTGCTTTA
Source organism: Caldicellulosiruptor kronotskyensis 2002 (assembly GCF_000166775.1). Lineage (NCBI taxonomy): Bacteria > Bacillati > Bacillota > Caldicellulosiruptorales > Caldicellulosiruptoraceae > Caldicellulosiruptor > Caldicellulosiruptor kronotskyensis. The sequence goes on from NC_014720.1 coordinate 2,614,692, forward strand.
TGTACTAAGCTTCCTAATTTTGTTTCTTTAAAAACTGTGATTGTTCCTTTTAGCTTATCAAGAACAACTAAATCATTTGCTATACTATCTATAGCCACTGGATCTTTAAATGTGCCTACCTGATCACCTTTCCCACCACATATGAATAGCAAATTCGCATTTTGATCATACTGAAAAATTCGTCCTCGTTCATAATCAAGTACATTGATAAATCCATCATCAGTCACGTCAATATCTATAAAATATGAATCTTCCAACTCCTTCCCCTGATATTTTGAAATATCACCATAGTCTCTTGTTCTGCCTTGCTTTTTATACCAAAGTATGTTTTCGCCTAAATAGTTTAATTTTCTTACTTCACCTTCGCTTACATCAGTGTAATTTGAACAGGTATATATAAATCCATCCTTAGCTATGTCGATGCTGGTACATTCTGTTGGTAAATATCTTACCATAGAACTTTTCTGTTCTTTTGTTAAAATACTCTTCCAAAACCTGTCAATCAATAACTGCCATGTAACAACTACTTTGTTGCTCCCGTAAAACCCCAAAAAATTCCCATTTTGGTCAAACATATAAGCACCTTCAAAACTTCCCAAAGAAAGAACATAAATAATCCCTGCATTATCAACAACAACTTTAAATGGAATAAAATCTTTTTTAGCAGCTTTCAGGTCTGATACAGGCTTTTCTATGGTTCTTATTAATTTGCCATCTTGGTTGAATATCCAGACCAGTTTAGAACCCTTGTCACATATGTAAATTAAACCACCTTTATCAACAAATATTCCATCTGGTTCAGTAAGTTGAATAGTTCCATTAGAATCGAAAAATTTATCTATAATTTTCTTAAGTTTGAAGTCTTTATCGCAGACTACTACTCGCTTGTTACCACTGTCCATAATATAGATAGTATTATTGTTATCAACATATAGATCTGTTGGATTTTTAAAACTGCCTGAACCGATATATTCACCTCTTACGGTTTTTTCTGGATAATAACCAGCAGCGCTTGGTATTTCATGCTGATATACATCATAATTGTATTGATAATATGGAACTTCACGCATATCTTCAATTATATATGCGTACACTTTTGTAGTACTTATTATTTGGAATATTAGGCTTATGGCAAAAATGAGTACTATACTTCTCTTTATACTTTTTAATTCAACTTTCACTGTCCTCACCTTTACTTTCATAGTTTAAGAAATTGTTACATAACTATTTACTATTTAATTCCTGCATTTACCATTGTTTCCATAACACTACTTTGCGATATTATAAAAAGTACAATTGGTGGAATCATTAGCACAAGCGCAACAGCAGCACCAACTCCAGCACGAGCAATACCCGCTGCTGCTATTTGTGACATAAGAGTAGGCAGTGGCTTTAAACTTTCACTGAATATGAACGAACCACCTGTCTGGTTCCAAAGCTGCTGAAATGATAAAATCATAAGCGTCAGCCACGCAGGCTTAACATTTGGCATAACTATACGCCACCATGTCAAAAATTCATTTGCACCATCAATTTTAGCAGCTTCTAAAAGTGCATCTGGAATCTGGGTCATGAACTGTCTCATTAGAAATAGCCCCAGAGTCATTTGCCAAGCCGGAAAAATCAGTGCTCCATAAGTATCAATAAGCTTTAAGTTAGACATAATTATATAAAGAGGAATATATGTAACCTGCGGTGTAAAAAGCAGTGCAAGAACTATTATCTCATTTATAATCCTCTTTGCCGCAAATTGATGCTTGGCAAGCGGATAAGCAGCAAGCGATGCAATGAAAATATGACCAACTGTGCCAACAATGCATATAAATAAGCTGTTGAAAACATATCTTGAAAAAGGTACCCACATGTTTGTTGCAAGTTGAAACAGTAAGACAAAGTTATCAAGTGTAGGACGCCGTACATATAGCCGTGGGGGGAAAATAAAGATTTCATCAAATGGCTTAAATGCGTTGACTATCGTATAAACAAGCGGTAATGCCATAAATATACCCAGTACCGCTAAGATAATGAATATTACTATATTCCCTCCAAGGCTTCTGTTTTGTTTTCTCCACACCAACATTGCTTTTCTGTTCAACTAAACTCACCTACTCTTTGTAAATTTAGAATACATATACTAATCAAATGAATATCTTCTCAAAACTGACGTAATAACCTTGTTAGTCAAAAGCATAGCAATAAAAAGCACAACTGCAATTGCTGAAGCATAGCCCATTTCAAATCTGACTGTCCCATAGTCAATAAGATAAGTCACAACAGTGTCTGCACTGTACTCCCTTGTTGGCAGTCCCCCAAGTGCCATAACAACTGTGCTAACACCAAATGATGCACCTATTTGCATCACAGCCCCAAACAAAAGCTGTGGTGCCATCTGCGGAATTGTGATGTACCAAAGTTCTTGAAATCTGTTTTTTATGCCGTCAATTGCTCCTGCTTCAAATAGTTCTCTATCAAGATTCTGAAAACCTGCAACAAATGCCAAAAATCCAGCCCCCATACTAAGCCAAAGCTGAACTATTATAATTACCCATAAAATGTAATTCGGGTCCTGAAGCCAGTTAATAGGCTCATCTATAATCCCAAGTTTCATCGCCCATCCATTTATAAGTCCATAAACATCGCCACTGAATATAAACGACCATATGAAAAACACATTTCCAGCAAGTGAAGGTGAATAAAATACAAGTGTTAAAAATGCTCTCAACTTCGGATTGAACTCACTTATAAACCATGCAAGGAAAAAAGACATAAAATAGCTAAGCGGTCCTGTCAAAAATGCAAATATTAGAGTATTCCTGAGCACCTTTAAAAATATTTTATCATTTAGAAACAATCTTATATAATTTGACCATCCAACCCATTTAGGTGGCTGAAGCATATTGTAATTTGTAAAACTTAAAAATATAGAGCTTATAACTGGAATTAATGTGAATATCGTAAATAATAACATATATGGAGCTATCATTAAATAACTTGCCTTATTCTTTTTTATGTCTTCAATTAGGCTCATCTATAAAATCTCCCTTCATGGAATTATGAAAATCTTTTTAAATATTTTTCAATTATTTATTCAAACTAAGCTCTATCCTCTTTCTTTCAAGCTCATCGTTGATTTCTTTTGAATATTTCCACATACTTTCTCTTGGATTTATCCCCTGATAAACAACAGCTGAAAATGCACTGTCTATACTTCTTGTAATGTAATAACTTCCTGGTACTTCCTCTATTTCTTTTACATATTTCCACTGTGTCTCTAAATTTTCTATCTCCTCTTTGTTCCATGGAAGTCTTTGAAAAGCTCTCAAATTTGCTGTATTGTATCTTGCAGCAGTACCCATCAGCATCTCAAGCTCTTTCCCAAACTGTGTTTGAATTTCATCAGATGTCCACCATTTCAAAAACTCCCAGCATGCTTTTTTATTTCTGCTTTTCTTTAATATTATACATGCTGTACCTGACCCACCTGTAGAACGGTCTATTTCACCGTTTGGCTTTTTTACCCCAGGTATTGGTGCCATTCCCCATTCATTTCGAATTTCAGGTGCAGCTGTCGATAACAGGTTATACGTGGTATATGGTGCTATTCCAAGTGGCATCTCACCTGTTCTGAATCTGTTGTAAAAGTCATATATCAAAGGAAGATTGTACTTTGTGTAAAAATCTGTCCAAGTCTTAAATGCAGCTACAGCTTCTGGTCTATCCAATAGTGTTCGTGTTTTTGTTTTGTCATAAAAGCTTCCACCAAACTGAAGCAATAATGTAGGAAAGAGATTTCTTGCACCAAGCCCCGCATCAATTGCTTCAAGAGCGTCAATCCTTTGATATGGAAGACCAACCTGAAGATTATATCTCTGAAGCTTTGCTATGACTTTGTACATATCATCCCATGTTCGTGGCAATTCAATATTTAGCTCTTTTAAGATATCTTTTCTGTAAAACATCATATAAAAATCCTGAGTAACTGGAAGCCCATATACACCGCCATTATACGTATATGGAACTAAAGCAGTTTTAGCAAACCTTTTTTTAACTTCATTAAAATCTTTAAATTTGCTCAAATCAACAAGTGCACCACGTGCGGCTAAATTAACTGGTTGTGCCCTTGAAACTGTTAAAACTATATCTGGACCTTTTCCTGCAAGTATTGCTTCAATTAATCCTGCTTGAACCAGGCTAACATTTACTTTAATTCCTGTCTGTGGTGTAAATGAATCATTGATTAGATCTCTTATAATCTGCGCCTGATCGCGACCACCGCCAACCCAAACTTTAATAACCTTTTGTCCCTGATATACTTCACCTACGTTATTGTAATCTTCAACAAAGGAATACAAAAATGCTTTTATTGAATTAACAATCTTATTACCAATAGAAGCTGTCGGCGAGGGCAGCTTTTCCTCAGGTGATGTAATCAATATATAATCTATCTCTAATGGCTGATCTCTTCTATATGCAAGCCACGAAGATAATCCACTCAAATTGTCTCTAAAACTTGTTAATCTTCCAGGTATTGTATCAGTATCTTCAGCCATACTCCTGAGTTGAAGAGCAACTCTTCTTAAAAACTCAGCTTCTCCGCCTTTTTGCCCTGCAAGTTTTTCAAACATAGCAGCTTCTTCTTCCAGCTCATTGCTTAATCTTTTTAATGTACTGACAAGCCCTGGTATTTGCTCTTCAAGGAAATAGTCACGATACAAGTCAGGTGATGTGCCTGTAATCATTATTATTTTTCTATACAAATTGTTTAAATCTATTGTGGTACTTTCAACTCTACTCAAAATCTCTGAAAAAGCACCCAGGGTTGATTCCAACCTTAATTCATGAACACCTTTTTTCAAATATATTAGATATGGTTGATTTTTCTTGCCTATTGTTTTCATATACCAGCTAATACTATATGGAAATTCAATATCCTCAGCTTCTTTGAAAGGAATTTTTCCGTCAATATATAACTTTCTGTGAACAGATAACCCTCGGACAAAATTCTGTCTTGCTTTTATTGCAATTTTATAACATCCATCCTTCGGAACTTCAAAAATCCAACTTATCCACATCCCCGGATAACGCCAATTCCACTGACCTATTGTGTTAAGTCTTATTTTAGAAACATGATAAGGCTCTGTTGCAGGGTCGGTTCTATCATAAGTAGGATATAGTATTGGATCAGATTTTAGATATGTATTCTCACCTTGAATTTTTATAAACACATTTTTTGAAATTTTTTCACGACTTTTTGATATGTATTCCTCATAGGTTGGTAATTTCTCACTGTTATATATAATCAACTGCTTCAATGCGATAGGCTCTCTAATACTTATAAGTCTAATTTTATGTTCGCCTTTCGTAAAATAGAACGGTAAAGCTTTGTTATAGAAACCCTCAGTATCTATAAAATCAATTTTTTGCCATTGCGGTTGTTCATCACATTTTGGTCTCAAATCATTACCTTTTTTATCTTTCCTAATTCCTGTTGTATCCTTCCATACTCTTGGAAATGTAACTTTTTGGGCTTCTTTATAAGGAATTTTTCCATCAATAAATACGCTAAATTCTATACCCAGCCCTTTACCTGGCAAAGGATAATAGAGAAGAGCCATATTATAAAATCCATCTTCCGGAATATTTACACTCCACTCTAACCATCCACCTTCTTTTTCCCATAAAAGCACATCTTTTTGCCCATAGAATTGTGATAATTTTCTGACACTTGCATTACTTGAACTTGTGTAATTAATTGCCTCAATTATAATATATCTTTTTGGTCTTTCAACATTTCCCACTTTTTTTAGGTAATCTTGAAGGGTAGGTACTTCGTTTGAAGCAAATGCTGAGATTTTACAGAGCAATATGAGTAATATGACTAGTAAATATACAATGACAAATTTTGTCCTTTTCAGAATTGTTAAAAAACCAGACAAATCTATCATCTCCTTCGATACATTTATCCGTAATTTTGCCCAAACTATATTTGTTAAGAAATTAGGCAGTTTAACCTATAAACTCTTTATACAAATTTTTTTGTAACCTTTTTCAAAATTGAATATATCAAAAATCAACTTTCTTTTGTTTATATAATATATCGTAAGCGTTTACTAGTCAATATTTTTTGTGTGTATTTTATTAAAAACTTGTATGTGAACAAGTAGATCCTAAGATTTAATATTATAATTACTTATTTCAATATTTGATACTATTTCTAATCCGTCGAATCGTGTCGAAAATTTATTAATGTTCATTTAAAACGTTATTCCCAGTCTATATTTTCTTGTTCTTTATTAATCTGTATTATACAATAAATATTGATTTAATCGAATTTTTTTGAAAAAAACTGAAAACAAGCAGCGTACCTTTTCTGAACACATAAACCCTACAAAAGCTATTGTTTGCTTGAATAAAATTTATTGTAAAAAGATTTAAAAAATCCTTGACATAAAATTGTAACGATGGTATAATAGCATTGTAAGAAAAATGTCGAAATTTGTTGAAAGGAGGAAAATTTGAAATGAAATCAACAGGCGTTGTAAGAAAGGTTGACGAGCTTGGCAGAATAGTTCTTCCTATCGAGCTCAGAAGAACACTTGACATTGCTGAGAAGGATGCTCTTGAAATCTTTGTTGATGGTGACAAGATTATTTTGAGAAAATATGAACCAGCTTGCATTTTCTGCGGTAATGCAAAGGATGTTATCTACTACAAGGGCAAAAACATCTGCAAAGACTGCATGGAAGAACTCAAAAAGAGCTAATTGAGCAAAAGAAGCCAGACACCACAAGAATAGAGGGCAGAAAAAATTCATTCTGCCCTCTATTCTTTTTCATTTAAATTCATTACTTTCCACCATAATCTTGTACACCTTGTTCTTAGGTAGCTTTAGCTCATCTGCAACCATTCTTGCTGCCTCTTTTTTGGAAAATCCCTGCAAGAGTTTTTCATTTAATTTTTCTCTTATTAACTCAATATTGTTTTCCTGTTCTTTTTCTTTAGCATCTTCATAGCCTCTCACAACAAGCACATATTCACCTTTCGGAGGATTTTGTTTAAAAAACTCTATTGCTTTTGAAAGATTTGTTAACATAACACTTTCATGCACTTTTGTTATCTCTTTGACAATGCTTATTTCTCTTTCTTCTCCAAAAATCTCAGCCATCTGAGAAAGAGTATCTAAAAGTTTGTGAGGAGCTTCATAAAATATGAGTGTCCTTTTTTCATATTTTAAGCTTTCAAGTTTTTCTCTCTTAGCTCTCTTATTTTTGGGTAAAAACCCTTCAAACACAAAACTGTAAGTGTTCTGACCAGAGAGCACTAAAGCACATACAAAAGCAGAAGGCCCTGGAACCACTGTAACATCTATACCTTCTTCTATGCACCTTCGAACAAGCTCATACCCAGGGTCTGAAATAAGAGGCATTCCCGCATCAGACACAAGCGCAATCTTCTTGCCGCTTTTCAGCTCATGTATAATTTTCTCTTCTTTTTCTTTTGGGCTGAACTCATGAAAAGAAACAAGTTTCTTTTTTATTCCAAAATGGTTCAAAAGCTTTATGGTGACCCGTGTATCTTCACATGCAATAAAGTCTACCGAATTTAAAGTGTCTATAGCACGTTTTGAGATGTCATCTAAATTTCCAATCGGTGTTCCAACAATAAATAGCTTTCCACTCATTTTGTTTCATCCTCATTATCATTTTGCGTCTCAAGGTAATATTCCATTTCATCAATAAACAGGGGCTTGTCAACCACCAATGAACACTGTTTACCTTTTTTGGCCTCTATCAGCACAAGTGAAGACTCTTTTTCCTTGTTCTGGTGAACAAATCGTATAAGGCTTGGTTCTAACTTATAAAGTCGCAGATAGTATAGAGCATCTGTAAGCCTGTCACTTCTGTAAACCATATAAAAACGCCCACCAAATTTTAAAATCTGCATTGCGCTTTTGACAACATCTTCAATTGTACACATAATTTCATGCCTTGCAATGGCTTTTTTAATATTGGGATTTATAGTACCACTGTTTACTTTTCTGTAAGGCGGATTTGTAAATACTACATTTGCAAACTCAGAACCAAAAATTTTGAGAGCATCTTTTAAATCAGCATTAATCACTTCAATCCTATCCTGAAGATTATTGATATTCCTGTTTAACACAGCAAGGTCACAAACCTCTTTTTGAATCTCAAGTGCATAAAGCTTTTTGAACTTTTTACCTTTTGCCCAAAGTAAAATTGGAATTATAAGATTACCAGTGCCAAATTCAACTACAACGTCATTTTTCTTTATCTGGATAAAATCGCTTAACACAACAGCATCTGTACCGTATAGAAAATAATCTGTATCTTGGTATATACAATAGTTTCCTATCTTCAAATTTTCCTTCCTGAGCATAGCTCTACCTCTTTACCTGCAAAATTTATAATATGACAAAGTCATTATTCAGATGAAAAAATTTTATTCAATTAGTGTTGTTTTTTTCAGCAAAAGCATTATAATATATTATAGTGCCCTTGAAAATATTTGACAATCTCTAAAAGAGGAGATTTATTATGAAGGTTTGTATTGTAGACGACGCTCAATTTATACGCCAAATTTTAAAAGAGATATTCACTTCACTTGGGCATCACGTTATTGCAGAATTTTCATCTGCATCACAGCTCATTGAAGAAATCGAAGATTTAAAGCCTGATATTATAACACTTGACATAACAATGCCAGACATTGACGGACTTACTGCAACAAGAATTATAAAGAATATTTTACCAAATACATATATCATAATAATTTCGGCAATCTCTCAGCCAGATATTGAAAAAGAAGCAAAAAGATGTGGTGCATTTGAATTCATCAAAAAGCCATTTTCAAAATTAGCAATTGAACATGTTTTGAGCCAAATCAAACAAGAACAGAGCAGTAAAAATGGGGCTATACATTAGCCCCATTTTTGATTAGTATCAGAAATATAAATCTCTTACACCCTGTCTTATCATCTCAAGCCTCTTTTCAGTTTCTTTGCGCATTTTTTCATCTTTTATCTGATTCAAGCTCTCATATATAATTTTTCGCCCAACCTCTTTTGTCTTTTCAGAACCATAATCCTCTAAATACTCCATAAAAGTCAAAAGCGCATTTGGTGTACAGAAGTCTTGAATGTCACCTGTCTTGGCATACTGCATAAATAAATCCCCAGTTCTTCCTCTTCTGTAACAAGCTGTACAGTAGCTTGGAATATAACCCTCCTCGCAAAGCGTTCTTATGACCTCATCTGGACTTCTTTTGTCTTCAACCTCAAACTGTGCAAGGTCTTCATCTAAATTACCCGTGGATTTTTCTTCATACTCAAGAGTATAGCCACCAACACCCGTGCAGGACCCAGCGCTTATCTGCGATATTCCAAGGTCAATTACCTCTTCTCTAAAACCTGGTCTTTCACGGGTAGATAAAATCATTCCAGTGTAGGGCACAGCAAGTCTTATTATTGCAACAATCTTTTTAAACTCATCATCAGAAACAAGGTAAGGATATCTTTCTTTTGTCACCTCAACACCCTCGGCAGGTCTAATCCTTGGCACAGAGATTGTGTGTGGTCCTACTCCAAATCTTTCCTCAAGATGCTTTGCATGTAAAATCAGTCCAACAACCTCAAATTTATAGTCATAAAGCCCAAATAGTACTCCAAGCCCAACATCATCAATTCCACCTTGCATTGCTCTGTCCATTGCCATCGTATGCCAGTCGTAATCTGATTTTGGCCCTTCGGGGTGCATGTATTCATAGGTTGGTCTGTGGTATGTTTCCTGGAAAAGTACATAAGTGCCTATTTTTGCTTCTTTCAGCATCCTATATTCTTCAATTGTTGTTGCTGCAATGTTTACATTTACTCTTCTTATATTTCCTTTTTCCTTGTAAACAGAATATATGGTTTTTATGGCATCTATGACATACTCAATTGGCGCTTCTTTTGGATCTTCGCCAAGCTCAAGAGCAATTCTTTTGTGCCCAAGAGATTCAATTATTTCAACCTCTTTTCGTATCTCATCCATCGTAAGTTTTCTTCTTTTCATTTTGGTATTTGACCTGTGATAACCACAGTAGCGGCAGTTGTTTACACAAAAGTTACTGATGTAAAGAGGTGCAAAAAGCACAATTCTCTTGCCATAAATCCTTTCTTTTACCTGTCTTGCCGCCTTAAAAAGTTTTTCTAAAAGATCCTTGTCCTCTATATAAAGAAGGGTTGCAACCTCCTGAGGCTCAAGTCCATTTAACTGCAAAGCTTTTTCAATTATTTCTTCTGCTCTGTCAACATTTTTTCTACCTTCTTCAAGAATATCATAGACCATCTGGTCATTTATAAACTCAGTTCTTTCCCATTCATCTTTTCTAAACATCTCAAAATCACACTCCACTTTTTATTTAGTAAGAGCACTTTTTACTTTAACACCTGGCAAGCTACCAAGCTTTCCTGTGAGCGCGCCAATCTCATCAGTTGTTCCATCAACTATGAGCGAGATTACACAAAGCCCTCTTTCTTTATATGGTATACCCATCCTGCCAACAATAATTTCACCATGATCGCTTAAGACTTTGTTGAGCTTGTCTGATACCTCTTTTCTGTTTTCAATCACAATTCCAATAACGCCAATTCTCCTTTCCAATTCACTTCACCATTCCCTTTTTTAGGTAAAATAAAACCACCTCTCCTGACTTTTTAACCTTTTCAGCCAAAAGAGGTGGATTTATGTCTTATTATTGACATCATCCCATTCCCCTCCTTATCAGGCCATGATACCCTCTAAGTCAGGATCAAATATTTTGTTTGTTAATATTATAACATAGTTTTTGAGATTTTGAAAGTATTCTAATAGAAATGCTTTTATTTATCCATACGTGAACTACCATTCATCTGCACCAACCAGTAACTTGCATTGCTCTTTATATTCTTTACCATTCCAACTGAATTTAACTTTTATATTTTCGTTCCCAACTATCATTGATGATTTATAAATTGAATTTGTAAGAACATCAATCTGTGAAGGAATACTTCAAATTAACCACTTATCAAATTCTTCTCTATCCAATATTTATGTAATGCCTCTGATAATACCTCTCTATAGAGTTATTAAAATCAATAGTTCTTACAAGCAAACAATTGAGGAGTTTGCAAAACTTCTTTTGGAACACCCAAGCCAAACTTTGCAAGCATCAACTGTGCGTCAGGTGCAATAAGACCTCCATAGCACTTTGTCCTAATATTATCTCTATAGCACATCAAAAATTCAAGTATTACTTGAATTTGGTAAAAATTTTTTGAATATATGTTGCATTCAAATAATAGCACAAATAATGTATAATATAGTAAATATGATTGGCTAACATTCTGCATTTTCAAAAAGGAGCTGATTTTTTTATGATACTTTTTGTTCTTTTCATTCTGGGTATAGCTTCAGGATTTCTTCTTTTCTCAAAAATTTTTCTTTCAGACACTAAAGGCGATTTTTTTGAATTAAATCAAAAGATTTCTGTTATAATCCCTGCTCGAAACGAAGAGAAGAACTTGCCTCACCTTCTTAAAAGTCTATTAAACCAAACAATAGTTCCTGATGAAATAATAGTGGTAGATGATTTTTCTGAAGATGGGACTTGCAAAATCGCTGAAAAATTTGGTGTGAAACTAATTAAAAATCCACCTTTGCCTCCAGGCTGGACAGGTAAAAATTGGGCTCTTTGGAATGGGTATTTAAACTCAACAGGTGATATACTGATATTTTTAGATGCTGATGTGAGACTATCTGAAAATGGTATAGAAAGAATTATAAAGACACTCTTTTCAACAAATGGTGCAATTTCAGTTATACCATATCATACAACGCAGCAGCTTTATGAAAAATTGTGTTTAATTGTAAATATCCTTGGTGTATTTGCGTTTATGTCACCTTATGAAAGAAAGAGCAAGAACAAAGGAATGTATGGTTCATGTATAGCAGTTTTTAGAAAAGACTACGAAAAGGTTGGCGGGCACAAACGTATATGTAACAGAGTAACAGACGATTTGAGCCTTGGCAAGCTTTTTTGCAAAAATGGCATTAGAGTTGAAAATTTTTTAGGATACGGTGCTGTTACATTTAGAATGTACCCAAATGGAATGAAAAGCCAGCTTGAAGGAATTGCAAAAAGTGCAGCTTTAAGCATGCAGCTTTTAAATACAAAAACAGTCATTTTAATTGCTCTGTGGACTTTTGGGCTTGTCTTAACAGGTTTCTTAACACCGATTTTGCTGTACATTCATCATCCTTTAGCAACTAAATTTTTAATAGGCTATATTCTTTATGTCATTCAGATATTATATCTCCAAATATATATAGGTGATTTTGGTTTTCTACTTCCTATACTGTACTTTATTCCTACTGCATATTTTTTACTAATGATTTTGTATTCTTTTTATCAAGTAAAATTTATTAAAAGTATCTACTGGAAAGGAAGACAAATTAAAGTAGGAGGTCACAACAGTTGAAAATAACAATGCAAAAAGGTATAATTTTGACTAGGTGATGTTAAATATTGCTAAGTGTGCAAAAAGTTAAAGAGATATATGCTATCTGCCGAAGAACACTAATAAACTGGGAGAAGGAAGGGTTAATAACACCTCTCAGGACACCGAAGGGAAGGAGAAGGTATAAAAAAGAAGACATAGAAAAGCTACTTGGTATGATAGAGGAAAAACCAAAACCAACCGTTGTTTTGTATGCAAGAGTCTCCACTAAAAAGCAAGAAGAGTACCTTAAAAACCAAATTAGAAGACTTGAAGAATATGCCAAGTCTCAAGGTTGGCAGTATGAAATTATATCTGAAATAGCCAGCGGAGTGAATGAAAACAGGAGAGGACTATTAAGACTTTTGAACAAAATCAAAAGAGGAGAAGTTGCAAAAGTTGTAATAAAGTATCCCGACAGACTTGCAAGGTTTGGATTTGAATATCTTAAGTTTTTCATGGAGAGTTTTGGAGTAGAACTTATAGTGTTAAATGGCAGAGAAAATGAAGAAGATATTAACAGAGAACTGGCAGAGGACTTAATAGCGATAGTAACATCTTTTGCAGCAAGGATTTATGGACAAAGAGGTGCTAAAAGACATGGTAACAGTTCAGGCGAAGTTAGTGTTCGATAGAGAGGAAGACAAAAAGGCAGTATTAGATCTTATGAGAAGATGGTCCTCTTGTATGAGGTATGCATACAAGAGGTTACTTGAAGGTCACAAAAGGAATGAACTCAAAAGGCAACTGCAAGGAATTTTTAATCTTAATTCCCGATACGTTGATGATGCAATAATGAAAGCAAACAGTGTTTTAAACTCATGCAAAGAAAGAGGAGAAAATCCTGAAAAGGTCATTTTTGGTGGTAGGCAACTTTTTGAAAAACTAAAGAGGCGGCACATAAACGGCAAAGCAAATAGGAAACTTCAACTTAAGTGGCAGGAGAAAAGGAAGGGGAGTCTGTACTCAAGAGGAGACAGGAGCAAAAAGGGAAATCTCAATACAAGGATTGAGATAGACGGAAACTTCACAAAACTCAGGATTAACGTAGGAGAAAGAGAGTACGTATATGCGACGATACAAGCTGGATGGAAGATGAAAGGTAAGACATACATGGATAGGAACCTACTGCTACAAGCGATAAGCAGCTCAAGTGAACCTTATTCTGTAGAACTGAAACTCAAAAACGGTGTAGTATATAGCCTACTTCACCGTTGAAGAAGTTTTCCCACAGCCTGCGATAATGAGAGCAAATGGAGTTATAGGGATAGACACTAACGCATATCCAAAGAATGTTGCATGGGCAGAAACAGATGAGTACGGACAGTTTCTGGGATATGGCAGAATACCACTTGAGAAGCTTGAGAGTGGAAGCTCAAGCAAGAGAGAGTATTACAGGTGGCAGTATGCACACATGATAGTACAAATGGCGAAAGAGAAGAAAAAAGCGATAGTGATTGAGAACCTTAGCATACAGGACAGGGGCAGAAGAGGCGACTTTTCAGGTAGAAAATCAAGACGGATAAGGCACTATTTTGGGTACAGGTCACTTTTGGAAAAGGTAAAACTTCTGGCAAAACGGGAAGGAGTAGAGGTTATAGAAGTAGACCCTGCGTATACTTCGGTAATAGGGATGTTGAAGTATGCACCGCAGTTTATGGTGAGCAAGGATATTGCGGCAGCGTATGTAATAGCGCGAAGAGGACTTGGCTTGAGAGAAAGGATACCGCACAATTATATGCTGCTTCTTAGTAGTCTTGATACAAACAGCATGGAAGAACTAAAAGAATACGTAAAGAAGGTAGTTAAGAACCCGAACGTTAGGAGAAAACAACTCAAAGCGATAGATAGGGTGATAGGGATTTTACAAAGCTCTGGGAGTGAGCCAGGGAGGCTATCCGTGCCTCTGGATGGAACAAGTGCGGGTAGTCGTGGCAAAAAACACAATCCCTGGCGAGTTCTTAGGGTAGCGGTGGTAACGCCACTCTCTCCTGACAGAGTCCTGCGTGATATGTCTGTCTTGAAATCGCTTTTGATTTCAGGGCAAGTGGGGAGACCCGGCTAAAAAGGGCGTAAGTTCCTGTTTCTTGGGGCAGGGGCAATGGCTTTCCCAAATACCGCCTGCTGGGGCTGGGAAAGCTTTGATGGGCGGACTACAAATACCCCAGCCGCCAAACATGTGCTAATGTGCACAGTTTGGTTGACCAGGGTAAATTAAAGATGCTTGTTGCAATCACTCTTTTGGAATTTTTCTGTGGATCGTTGATGTTCTCCTACTGGCTTGGAAAGCTTGTCAAAAAGGATATAACAGCTGTTGGAGACGGAAATCCAGGAGCTTTTAATCTGATTCAGGCAGCTGGAGTTAAAATTGGACTTTTGGGAGTATTTCTTGATTTTGCAAAAGGTTATTTTCCCCTTGTGTATTTTGTTGAACAGGGATACCTGCCAAAGTCATATATTATTCCCGCTGCAATCGCACCAATCTTAGGACATGCATTTTCACCTTTTTTGAGATTTAAAGGAGGAAAATCCATTGCAACTACATTTGGAGTGTGGAGTGCTACAACTCGCTTTAGAGTTTCTCTCTTCTATGCGGTTGTACTTGCTCTGCTGTTTTTAATAGCGAAAAAACTAAAGCATGGCAGTCGTACAACAACACAAGAGGATGCTTTTATGGTAGTGCTTGGCTTTACAATTGTGGGTGCATATCTCTATTTGAATAACTTTTCGGTTTATCTTTTGGCCTTGTGGTTTTTAAACTTAATTATAATGATATATAAAAACAAGGAAAAACTTGCTACTTTTTATATTTCGCTCACTGATAAACAACATGAGATAAAAAAATAAATTCTTTTTCCTCAAAAGCATGTTTTAGTATATTTTGTACTGATAATGTTTTGTATAGCAAGTAATACATAGTGCTTTTGTTAAATTTATGTTATAATATCTCACAGAGTACATTATTGTAGGAAAGGAGCAGAGATGGACTTGCACAAAAAGTGGTGGAAGGAAGCTGTTGTATATCAAATCTATCCTCGAAGTTTTTATGACTCAAACGGTGATGGAATTGGAGATTTGCCAGGAATAATAGAAAAACTTGATTATCTACAAGAACTTGGAGTGGATGTTATTTGGCTAAATCCTATTTACAAATCTCCAAATGCAGACAACGGTTATGACATCAGCGATTACTATGATATCATGGACGAGTTTGGTACAATGGAAGACTTTGATAGGCTCTTGAATGAAGCTCACAAAAGAGGAATTAAAATTGTAATGGACCTTGTTGTGAACCACACATCTGATGAACACAAATGGTTTTTGGAGTCCAGAAAATCAAAAGACAATCCTTACAGAGATTTTTATTTTTGGCGCCCTGGTAAAAATGGAGGACCTCCTAATAACTGGACATCTTTTTTCAGCGGCCCTGCATGGAAATACGATGAGTTGACAGGAGAATATTACCTTCACCTTTTTGCTGTAAAGCAACCAGACCTCAACTGGAACAATCCTCAGGTCCGTCAAGAAATTTACAAAATGATGAAGTGGTGGCTTGACAAAGGCATAGATGGATTTAGAATGGATGTAATAAATCTCATTTCAAAAGTTGAGGGGCTACCAGATGACCCAGATGAAAATCAAGGAGGCTTGATTGGTTTTAAATACTATGCCAACGGTCCAAGGGTGCATGAATATCTTCAGGAAATGAACAGAGAAGTGCTTTCAAAATACGACATCATGACAGTAGGTGAGACTCCATTTGTAACTCCTGAGATTGCAAAGCTATATGTAGAGTATGATAGAAATGAGCTTAATATGATATTTCATTTTGAGCACATGGATATGGACTGCAGCGGCAGCAAGTGGAATATAAAACCTTGGAAACTCACTGATTTGAAAAAGATAATGTTCAAGTGGTATTTGGCTTTAAAAGACAAGGGCTGGAATTCGCTTTATCTTAACAACCATGACCAGCCAAGGATGGTCTCACGCTTTGGAAACGACAAAGAGTACAGAGTTGAGTCTGCAAAGCTTTTAGCAACCCTGCTTCACACATGGCAGGGAACTCCTTATATCTACCAAGGTGAAGAGATTGGTATGACAAACTGCAAGTTTGAAAGTTTTGATGAGTTCAGGGACATTGAAACACTCAACTGGTACAAAGAGATGAAAAAGCTTGGAAAATCAGATGAAGAGCTTTTAGAAATCTTAAACAAAAGAAGTAGAGACCATGCACGAACACCTATGCAGTGGGATGATTCTAAAAATGCAGGATTTACAAAAGGCACCCCATGGATAAAGGTAAATCCAAATTATAAGGAAATAAATGTTAAAAAAGCTTTAGAAGATAAAAATTCAGTGTTTTATTACTATAAGAAATTGATTGAACTTAGAAAAAAGCATCCTGTCATTGTATATGGGGATGTTCAAATGCTTTATGAGGACGATGAAAAGATCTTTGCATATACAAGAAGCTATGAAGATGAAAGGCTTCTTGTTGTAATGAACTTTTCTGAAGAAGAAAGCGAGTTTTTAGCACCAAATGAAATATTTACCCAAAAACCTGAACTTCTGATAAGTAACTATGAAATTGACGACAATATCCAAGAAAAAATTGTTTTAAAACCTTATGAATCGAGGGTATATAAAATATAAGAAACTAAAAAGGGCTGTAAATATATGGCAAATACGGCCCTTTTGTTTTTAATAAACTAAATCGATTTTTAAAATCCTATTGACAAAATCAAAAGTTGTAATTATAATAAAATTGTAATCAGTTTAATTTTAAATCAATTTTATAGGGGGCGGCTAAGATTAATGATATAAATCTTTTAAAAGAGGATCTTGAAAAAAGAGGTATAAAACCATCACTGATTAGGATTAAAGTTTATGAGTATTTGAAAAAACACAGAACACATCCCACAGCTGAAGAGGTATATTTAAATCTTTCAAAAGAGATTCCAACACTTTCTAAAACATCAGTATACAATACTTTAAGTCTTTTTGTTGAAAAAGGACTTGTTCAGATGTTGACAATCGAAGAAAATATAGCAAGGTTTGACGCTGACACCTCTGTTCACGGTCATTTTCAGTGCAAGGTGTGTTGCAAGATTTACGACTTTTTAGTTGAAAAAGAGTCCATTCAATCTTATTTAGACAAAAACTTTGACGTTGAGGAAATTTATGTCTACTATAAGGGTGTATGCCCTTATTGTAAAAATAAAAGTTTATCTTAATTTTATGGGAGGTTGAGTTTTGAAATGAAAGATTTGAAAGGAACACAGACAGAAAAGAACTTGTGGGCAGCGTTTGCTGGCGAGTCTCAGGCAAGAAACAAATATACTTATTTTGCATCACAGGCAAGAAAAGAAGGCTACGAGCAAATTGCAGCAATCTTTGAAGAGACAGCTGAAAATGAAAAGGAACATGCAAAGCTATTTTTCAAGTTCTTAAACGGAATTGGTAACACTCAAGAAAACCTCAAAGCTGCTGCAGAAGGCGAACATTACGAGTGGGCTGAAATGTACAAAGAGTTTGCAAGGGTTGCAAGAGAAGAAGGATTTGAAGAGATAGCTATTGCTTTTGAGTTTGTTGCGAAGGTTGAGGAAAAACATGAAGAAAGATACAGAAAACTCCTTGAAAATGTTGAAAACGGCAAGGTATTTGTAAAAGATGATGTTGTCGTTTGGAAGTGCAGAAACTGCGGCTATGTGCATGTTGGCAAAGAAGCTCCAAAGGTATGTCCAACCTGCAAACATCCACAGTCATTCTTTGAGATTAGAGCTGAGAATTATTAATTTCAAATTTATAAAGAAAGACGTAAGGCTGCTACTAATGTTTTTCAATGTGTAGCAGCCTTAATTTTTTGCAGTAAAACAGCTTAAATAATTGATTATTTAGTGTTATAATAGGTTGTGAAAAAAAGAATGTTCATAGCTGAAAAGGGAAAGGAGCTTACAAAAAAATGAATTGGGGAAAAATAATTATAGGAGATAGCAGAAATATGTCTGAAATAGATAATGAAACAATTGATTTGATAATAACATCACCGCCTTATTGGCATTTAAAAGACTACGGTGTAGCTAACCAAATAGGATATGGTCAAACACTTCATGAGTACTTAAAAGATTTGTATCGGGTATGGCAAGAATGTTTTAGAGTTCTTAAAGAAGGGCGGCGTTTGTGTATCAATATTGGTGACCAATTTGCACGCTCTATAGTTTATGGCAGATATAAAATAATTCCATTACACTCTGAGATAATTGCTCAATGTGAAGATATAGGATTTGATTATATGGGAGCAATAATTTGGCAGAAAAAAACCACAATGAATACAAGTGGTGGAGCAAATGTTATGGGTTCTTACCCATATCCACCAAATGGCATGATAGAAATCGATTATGAATTTATACTTATATTCAAAAAGCATGGAAAATCCCCAAAGGTGTCTCCTGAAATTAAAGAAAAATCAGTCTTGACAAAGGAAGAGTGGAAAGAATACTTTAGTGGGCACTGGTACTTCAAAGGTGAAAAACAAACTGAACACGAAGCCATGTTCCCTGATGAACTTCCATATAGATTAATCAAAATGTTTTCATTTGTTGGAGACACAGTATTGGATCCATTCTTAGGTAGCGGAACAACCTTAAAAGTTGCCTTAGAACTTGAAAGAAATGGAATAGGGTATGAAATCAATCCAGATTTTTTAGAAGTAATAAATAAAAAGTTAAATACAATTAATAACTCGTTCCTTTATAAGATTGAGACTATTAAAAAAGAAACCGAAACTCCTGAGATAAAAGCTGTAAAATATGAACCACGTATCAAAGATGCATCACCTATAATAGATCCTAAGATAATTGAACCGAAAAAAAATCAATATTTTAAAGTTTCCGAAATAGTTTCTGCTGATACAGTTAAACTTAACAGTGGTCTAGAAGTAAAACTATTAGGTGTAAAAATAAAAAAAGAAAAAGAAAAAGAAGCTGTAGAATACTTAAAAAATTATGTGTTAAATAAAGAAGTTTTTTTGCGCTACGATAGTAACTCTACTGTAAAAAACAATAATGTAAATGCTTATTTGTACCTTAAAAACAAAATCTTTATCAATGCTTACTTAATAAAAAGTGGACTTGCTTTAGCCGATAAAGATAGTTTCTACACTTACAAAAATAAATTTAAAAAATTAGAAATGGTTGACTAACAATGGCAAAAGAATGGATCTTAAACATGGCAACTAATAGATGGGGATTAAACAAAAAAGATAAAGTAGGTCCTGTTGCTAAATGGATTAGAGAAACAGCGCCTAAAAATCTCGAAGAGTAGGAAAAGGCTTATCTAAGGCTTGTAGAAGAAAACATCTTAAAACCCCAAAATTTAGAATTTTCTGATGCTGAAGAATATCTTAAAGAGCTTGGTAGAAAACTGTATGTTAAAATAACTGAAGTTATTCAGGCTGAAATTGACGATGTCACTGAAGAAGACTGCATAAAATAAATTATATAAAGCAATTAGTAATAAACCGCACTTTTCAAGGGTATATCACTGAAAAAGAAACCATCTACGGGAAAATAGAAAGATTGCTGAATTTAAAAATTCACCCTGCTCCAGATGAATGGGATAGATTATATAATGTAGACTTTTATATTCAGATAAACAACAAGTACATTGGAATACAAATAAAACCCATTACTTATGAACATATGCCTCAAATACATAATTGGATAAAATGGCTTTCGCAAACACACAAAAAGTTTTCAGAAGAATTTGGTGGAAAAGTATTTGTTATATTTTCTATCACAAATAAAGACGGCAAAAAAGAGATATACAATGAAAATGAAATAATAGAGCAAATTAAGCAAGAAATAGAAAGATTAAAACAAACATAAAAAACCGAAGAGGCTGTCTAAAAAAAATGAAGTAACAGCCTCTTTTTTATTTATCTTTCCACTTAATTATTTAACAACAGTTTTTTCTTTCTCTCATACTCTTCTTCGGATATCTCACCATTTGCAAATCGCATATTTAAAATCTTAAGCGCTTCGTCTTCTGGCGAAAAAGATTGCAAACCATTTTTCTTTGTTTCCATATACAACTGGCTAAATTTGTTAATAGCATAAATTATTATAACCACTAATACTATCAAAAATAAAATACCCACAATAAAACCTCCTATCATATGAAGTCCCCAAAGACCATCAAAGTGATTATAAAAATATCTCATCATTGTTATTCACATCTCCTTTCAATTAACTTTTGATTACATTATCTATAATAACCCTTTAGTGTGAAGAAAGTATGATTAAATTGTAAAGAATGTGTAAAATCAAGTGATTAGTATTTTTCTTTGGCGTATTAATCTGTTATTTCAAAAAATTATTGACAGTATAAGATTTTTTAGATATACTTAGCATATATTCAATTTCTAAAAATGCGCGAGGGGGTAATTTTTTTGAAACTAAAAAGGTCAATAAAGCTGCTCATCACATTTTTAGCTGTTTTAAGTTTTGCGTTTTCTTCTGTTGCATATTCTCAGACAAATTCTGCGCTCATTTTCAAAGCTGGAATTGCTTACCTGCAGGCACAAAACGCAAAAACGGTTGATGAAGAGATAAGAATTGACTTAAGACTTTCTGCAGGCAAAAATGCAACAGCAGAAGATAAGAAATTGGAAGAATTTTTGAAGAAAACGTATATAAAAGCAAGAGTTGTAGCTGATGTTTATAACTATGAATCTAATATGTTACTGAGTTTGTATTACAACAATAAACAAGTCCTTAGTGGTTCTGTTTACGTCAACAAAGACTTGGCTGTTTATAATTTTCCACAAATTTATTCAAAACCATTATATGTAAAATTCAGTGATACTTACAAGAATATGCCCATTCAGATTGATGTCGAGAAATATACAAAGTTGTTTGATGTCAGATCTAATAAACAGCTTCAAGAACTGGTGGCAAGCTATGCTGCGGTTTTGATGCCTCAACTTGCAGCTGCTATTAAGTCTTCTGACAAAAAAGTGGAAATTGTCTTTAGCGATGGAAAAAAACAGAGCTGTAGCGAAATCATTTTTGAATTTAACAAAAACTCAAGCTTAGAAATTGTAAAAGCGATTTTAACAAAAGCAGCAAATGACACTAAAACAAAAGAGTTTATACTTCAAGTTTTAAAACTAATACTTGAGGATTCAAAAGCAATTCTTCAGACTCAGATGCTACCTGAAGGAGAAGGACTAAACGCTGAGGATTTAGATGTAGGTGAAATCTTAAATCAGGTAAACCAAAACTACACTCAAGCTGTTAACAGTGCTGTTTATGCCATTGATGAAGTAAAGCCGCAGATTCCACCTTTTACTCTTCAGTACAGAATGATGATAGACGATAAGAATAACTTAAAAGGTGAAAGATTATACTTTTATTTGAAAGACTCCAATGATTTTAAAATTATGTTTGACATAAAAGGTGTTATAAATTCTTTAAATGCAAATATTAAGGTGCCCAAAATCGATATATCAAAAGGCGCTGATATGTCAAAGCTGACTAATAAAGATTTTGAAACTATGCAGAAGAATTTAGAAAATATATTTAAAAAGCTGGGCTTGCCAGTAGAAGGAATGAAGATGTAACGCAATTCAATATATTTTTATAGAAAAATTTAAGGAGCTGCCAAAGTTTTGAAAAACAGCTCCTTTTTTTGTTTATTTTTTTTGGCTAGACTTTTGACTTTTAAAGCTTATTATAATCTTTTATATGGTTGTCTTATAACATTATTACCTAAATCACTAGCAACATTTGACATTTCAAATCTTAAGAGCCATAAAACTATATCAAGCAGCACAGAACCTGCCAAAAGAATAGGTTTATATTCTTTTGGTAACAAGGCGTGAACAAATTCTAATCCAATACCAATTGCAATATACATCAAATATTTTGAGCCAGAGCCTTTTTTATCCATCCATTTTTCCTTAATGTCATTAGTATAATCCTCTGTATTTCCTGTTGCTTTTCCTTACTATTCCACATCTGCTACATGTCTGTGAGGTATAGCTCTCATCCACTTCTACATACTCTATACCACAGTTACTGCACTTTGTTCCAAGTTTCATCTTGAACTTCTCAAATGTTTTAACTATTATCATTCTCTTCACTCAAATAGTTCAGTTATAAAAGAATATTAAGAAGAGGTTATCTAAAATGTGTTTGTTAGATAGCCTCTTAGCTGAATAAAACAATAATATTTTTCATGTTTAACCTATTACATACTCATCAGTGTTGTAAATTTGACCATCTTGATGGTTCACACCCTTATTATAGCTATTTATAAAATTATATGGTAGATATTGCAACACTATAAAGTAAGGCACTGCTATAAGGTAAAAAACAAATCCTATCAAACTTAAAATAATAAATAATACACTCTCTTGAGATGTTTCTGTTTTAAATAATGTATCAACAATATAAACTGGTATTTGGAAAACTATTGATACCAAAATACTATAAATATAAGCTGCTATTACAAATCCCATTTTCCCCTTTGTAAGCTTTAAGCTCTCTTTAACACTTTCTATAACTCCTATATTTTTATCCACCAATGCTGCATTTGCAAACATTAATCTTAATAACAGGTAAACACCTAATACTATACCAACAATACCAATTATAATCAGAGCAAAGCGTGCTAAATTATCGACAGCATCGGTACTAAAAGCTATACCTATAATACCTATAAAAAGTATTGACCCAACTATAAGTGTTAATAAAAATCCCAGTCCAACTATTTTCAAGGCCATCATCAGATTTTTTTCTTTTATTCCGGCAAAGAAAATTTCAAAAGGCTTTTTGTATATATCCTTTTCTCGTGTTATTTCAATAAAGGTCTTTACAAGTGGATATTGAATAAAAGCTAATACTAACAATACCCACATTATAAAAAGTAGAATCATCAAAATAATATAGAAAATAAATTTGCTACTTAAAAATGGAAAAACATTCTTATCATTTAATAAACCTAATGTAGACATATCCACACCCATTAACATAGCCAATAAAATACCAAGTATTAGTAAAACCACAACTGCCAAAGTACCAAGAATAAATGATATAACCAATAGACCCAATATGTATCCATAGTATCTTTTTGTGAAGAAAAATGAGTCTTTTAAGAAATCTTTAAACATCTCAGACTTCCTCCTTTTACCTGTGAGATAAATTTATATATTTTTAAAATACCACATTTTAATTAGATTGAAAACAAAAAGGCTAAAGCATTTTTTGGTATTGCTTTAGCCTTGCTAATACAAAATCCTATTTTTCAGTTTTTTATTTTAACATCTCCATAAGATACATAAATATCTTGTCATTTAAGTAGAAAATCTGTTCATGTCCAAAGTCAGGGTAGATGAGCATTTGTTTTTTGGACTGTATTTTATTGTAGGCAGCAAACTGAGTAGATGGTGGGCAGATTGTGTCCATAAGACCTGTAACCATTAAAACCTCTGCTCTTATCCACTTTGCAAGATGCTGAACATCTATGTAGCCAAGCTTTGTAAATATCTCATCTTCTCTTTCATGAAGAGGGTCTCTAAATCTGAAATATGTTCTTATTTCTTCATAAGCGTCTTTTGCTAAATCCATCTCCCAAACTCTCTTGTAGTCACAAAGAAAAGGATAAACAGACACAACCCTTGAAATATAAGGAGATAAAGCTGCACAGGCAAGAGCAAGCCCGCCACCTTGAGAATATCCTAATGCTGCAATTCTTTTTTCATCTACTTCTGGCATGTTAGCTATTATCTTTGCAAGCTCAGCTGTATCTAAGAAAATCTGCCTGTATAAAAGCTGGTCTTTATCATCGTCAAAACCCCTTATTATATGTCCTTGAACCGTGTTGCCCTTCACACCACCAACATCTTCTGAATAACCATTTTGTCCTCTTACATCCATTGCAGCAACTATGAAACCTGCAGCAACAAGTCCAAATTTGTCACTCCAGTCGCCAGAATACCATTTGTATCCATGAAACATCAAAATTGCAGGGCATGGCTTCTCAATTTTTTTAGGTTTTATAAGCTGAACCCTTATTCTTGCTCCTTTTACTCCGGTAAAATACATATTAAAACACTCAGCATATGGAGCTTCTACTGACTCTTCTTTGACAATCTCTACATTGGGTTCAACCTCATCCATCTCTTTTAATGCCCTTTGCCAGTACTCATCAAAGTCTGGCGGACACGGATTTGTCCCCATATACGTTTTTAACTTTTCAAGCGGCATTTCAAAAACCATATAACCTCACTCCTTTTTGGATATTCGTATATACGAAGAAAATACATAATATATTATCTTACAAAGTAAAAAAAATGTGATAGGGATTATATCTCATTTTTTCAATATTTGTCTCATTTATTTTCTTATGCTAAATTGTATTCCTAAAACAAAAAGCAGGACTGTTTTCTCACTTTAGCATTTCAAATCCAGCCCTGCTATTTTTTATTTTACTGCCAATTTAAAAGCTCTTTTACACGAAGGTTTTCTTCCTCAAACCTTGTTTGTAAAATTTTCTTCTTTACATTTAATATCTTAGAAGGATTTAAGCTTAGCTCATCAATACCAAGTCCTATCAAAACAGGAACAAATTCCTGGTTTGATGCAATCTCTCCGCACACCCCAACCTCTATGCCTCTTTTGTGAGCATTTTCAACTGTCATCTTAATAAGTCTCAAAACAGCCGGGTGCAAAGGATTGTACAGGTACGATACTTTATCATTTGTCCTGTCAATTGCAAGGGTGTACTGGATAAGGTCATTTGTTCCTATGCTAAAAAAGTCAGCTTCTTTAGCCAAAATATCTGAGATAACTGCTGCAGCAGGAGTTTCTATCATTATACCAATTTCGATGTTTTGTGAGAAAGGAATATTTTCTTTTTTGAGCTCTTCTTTGGCTTCCTGGATAATCCATTTTACCTGATACACTTCATCAATACAGGTTATCATAGGAAACATCATTTTGAGTTTTCCATAAATAGATGCTCTTAAAAGCGCCCTTAGCTGAGTTTTAAAAAGCTCTTTATTTCCTAAGCAGAGCCTGATAGCTCTGTACCCCAAAAAAGGATTTTCTTCTTTATCTATATTCAAATATGAAATATTCTTGTCTCCCCCAACATCCAAAGTTCTTATAATAACCGGCTTGCCTTCCATCTTTTCAAGTACAGTTTTATAAACTTCAAACTGTTCATCTTCTGATGGTGGCTGGCTTCTATCCATGAACAAAAACTCTGTTCTGAAAAGCCCAATTCCTTCTGCTCCATTTTTCAGGGCAGCGTCAATCTCTTCTATATGCGCAATATTTGCAAACAGTTTTATCCTTTTCCCATCTTGTGTCTTGGACTCAACATACAAAAAGCTTTTTAACTCTTCTTTTCTCTTATTTTCTTCCACAATCTTCTTTTCATACTCCTTTATTAAATCCTCTTCAGGATTCACATAGACAAACCCCTCATAGCCATCTACAATCAGAAAATCTCCGTCTTTTATTTTATTGATTATATCTTCTACACCAACAACTGCGGGAATTTCGTATGTTCTTGCAATTATTGCTGTATGAGAAGTTTTGCCACCTTTCTCTGTGACAAATCCCCGCACATTTTGTTTATTTATTTGGGCTGTTTGTGAAGGAGTAAGGTCATGCACAATCAAAATACTGTCCTCAGGAAGATTTTTTAGGTCTATTTGTTTTTCTCCATTCAAAATTTTAATTAGTCTCAAAGCTACATCTTTTATATCATTTGCCCTCTCTCTCATATATTCATCTTCTAAGCTCAAAAGCATATTTTCAAAAAACCTTGCCGACTCATCAATGGCAAACTCAGCATTTATCCCTTCTTCTATCTTTCCTCTTACCATATTTACAAATTCTGGGTCGTCAAGGATTAAAAGATGGGCATCAAAAATCATTGCGTTTTTTTCGCCTAAACTTTCCTGAGTTGCAGCTTTTATCTTCCTTATCTGTTCTTTTGCTTTTTCTATGCTATCCAAAAAGCGTCTCAGCTCAGCACCAGTATTCTCTATTTTTGTCTTTTTGATTGTATATTCACTTTCTTTGATTACAACTGCTCTCCCCAAACCAATCCCTTCTGAGACAGGAATGCCTTTTATCACCACACTATTTACCCCCATCAACTTACTCATTTAGATTCTCTAATAAATCCACTAAACGTTTTAAAGCTTGGTCTTCATCTTCGCCTACAACTTTGAGAATAATCTCATCACCTTTTTTAGCTCCCATTGCCAAGATGTTTAAAATACTTTTTGCATTTACTTCCTTCCCGTCTTTTATAATAAAAATATCACTTTTAAACTTCCCCGCTTCAGTCACAAATATGCTGGCAGGCCTTGCGTGAAGACCTGTTGGATTTTTTAAAACAACTTTAGCTTCAACCATTTTAAATCCTCCTCCGCCATATGATAAGTTTATTTGAAAGAAGAAAAGGCAGGCACTCACCTGCCTCGAAAGCTTTTTATTCATAGTTTCTTTGGCTTTAAAACCGAAACTATAAGTGCTGTTACAACTGTTCCTATTGCAATAGCTACCGCATACAAAAGCAAATTTCCTACAGCGTTTGGTATCGGCAGTACAAATATCCCGCCATGTGGAACTGCCAAAGTACATTTGAACAAAATACTCAGGGCCGAAGTTACTGCTGATCCAATCATAATAGATGGAATAACCCTCAGTGGATCTGCAGCAGCAAATGGAATAGCACCTTCAGTTATAAATGAAATCCCAAGGAAGAATGCCGCCTTTCCTGCTTCTCTTTCTTCTGTTGTAAATTTATCCTTTGCAATTAAGGTTGCAAGCGCAAGTCCAAGTGGTGGTGTCATGCCAGCTGCCATAACAGCTGCCATTATTGTTGATGGCTGACCTGCCGCCAGAGTTGATACAGCAAATGTATATGCAGCTTTGTTGACAGGTCCACCCATATCAAACGCCATCATCAAACCCAAAATTATTCCAAGTAACACAGCGCTGCCACTGCTCATGCTCTTGAGCCATTCAGTCATTGCCTTATTTAAAGCTGCAACAGGTTCACCTACAACATATATCATACCCAAACCAATAATCAATGTTGACAAAACAGGAAGTATCAATACTGGCATCAAACCTTCCATTGTCTTTGGTAGCTTTATGGTTTTCTTAAGCCATGCAACTAAATACCCAGCTGCAAACCCTGCAACAATGCCGCCCAAAAAACCTGCTCCAAGCTTATTTGCTAAAAGCCCACCAATCATTCCTGGTACAAGCCCAGGCCTGTCTGCAATCGAAAATGCAATAAAGCCAGCCAGAATTGGAACCATGAGATAAAATGCACTGCCACCACCTATGTCCATGAGCGCTGCTGCAAGTGTTCCTTTTTTCTCAAAAGCTTTAATTCCAAATGCAAAAGATATTGCAATTAAAATACCACCTGCAACAACAAATGGAATCATATAAGAAACACCTGTCATCAAATGCTTGTAAACACCAGTTGCTTTTTCTTTTGCTTCTTTCTTGGCCTCAAAGACCTTGTCAACATAATCTTTCTTTTCCATGTTCATTGCTTTTGTGATAAGTCCTTTGGGGTCTTTGATAGCATCCTTTACACTTGCCCGAACAATTGGAAGCCCTTGGAACCTGTCCTCATCAATCTTTGTGTCGCATGCAAGTATAACTGCATGTGCCTCTTTTAAATCTTCGGGTGTTATCTCGTTTTCTGCACCGACAGATCCTCTTGTCTCAACCTTGATTTCAACCCCAAGCTCCTTTGCCGCCATCTGAAGTGCCTCTGCCGCCATGTATGTGTGGGCAATTCCAGTGGGGCAAGATGTGACAGCCACAATTTTTTTCATCTTCCCATTCCTCCTCATTTTTTATTTTTCTTCAAAAGCAGTTATGACATCTTCAAAAGACTTAGCATTATATAATTTTTTTCTCACATCTTCATGCATAAGTTTTCGTGATATAAAACTCAATACATGAAGATGTGTATCATCCGCATTTTCAGGAACTGCAATTAAAAAGAATATATATGCAGGCTCTCCATCCATAGAATCAAAATCTACCCCTTTTTTAGAAACACCAAAGGTAATACAAGGCTCTAAAACTGAACTATCTTTTCCATGAGGAATTGCAATGCCCATACCTATACCTGTTGAAAATTCTTCTTCACGTTTTATAACTGCCTTTTTAAACTTTTCTTTATCAGATAGTTTGCCATCTTTATGAAGAAGCTCTATAAGTTCATCAATAACTGCCTCTTTTGTTTCTGCCTGCAGATCAAAAATCATTCTTGATGGTGAAAACAAAGCTTTTATATCCATTTGAATTCCCCCAGCCTTTCTAATTTTATTTTTTCTAAAAACCCCTCAATTTCATTTTTTTCAGGCGCCTTTACACCCTCCTTTGAGACTTTTGCCGCTGCACAGGCTAAAGCAAGCTTGAAAATAGATATATCATCCATATTTTGCGAAAGCCCATAAGAAATAGCCGCAACCATTGAATCGCCAGCACCTGTTGTGCTTTTTACTTTAGCCTCAGCTGCCTTTGCAAACAGCTCCATATTTTCTGTCACAAAAACTGCACCCTTTGCTCCCATCGAAATCAAAACCTTTTTTATCCCACTTTCTATGAGTCTTCTTGCTGAACTTACAATTGAACTTAAATCATTTTCATCCACATCAAAAAGGCATTTAAATTCATGGATATTTGGCTTTATAACATCTGGCTTTTCTAAAACACCGCTCTCAAGCGCTTTTCCGTCGGCATCATATATAACCTTTGCACCTTTTCGTTTTAGCATTCTTATAAGCTCTACATACACATCCTCATCTACACTAGGTGGAAGGCTTCCTGAGAGCACAAAGATGTCATCAGTTTTTGCTATCCTATCTATCTTTTCAAACAAAAGGTTTATGTCTTTCTTCTTCACTTCAAAACCATTTTGATTGAGGTCAGTATAAACCTTTTGTGCCGTCTCAACAATTTTGATGTTTGTTCGTGTAAGACCATCCACAAGGATGAAGTCAAAATCAAGTTGCAAGTCTTTTAAATATTTCAAAAACCAATCCTTGTTGTCATTTCCTAAAAAACCAAGAGCAATTGATTTTCCGCCCAAGGATTTTATAACCTTTGAAACATTTATGCCTTTTCCACCTGCATCTATTAAACAATGGTTGCTTCTGTTTACTTGCCCTTTTTTTAGCTCATCGATATACACTGTCATATCTATTGCTGGATTTAGTGTAACTGTATAAATCAATTTGATCCCACCTTGAAATTTAAAGTTTTAAGTTATGACCTTCACACCAAGTTTTTCGTACTCAGCTCTTTGTCTGTCATCCATCTTATCAGTTATAATATAATCAAGCCTTTCCACAGGACATATGAGTGAAAAAGTAACCTGGCCAAATTTTGAACTGTCTGCGACCAAAAAAACCTCTTTTGCATTTTCTATCATTGCTCTTTTTATAGCAGCTTCAACATGGCTTGGTGTTGTTACTCCAAATTCTATCGACACTCCGTTTGCTGCCACAAAAGCTTTGTCAACCCTAAATTGCCTGAGTACGCTTTGTGTTATATCTCCAACAAGAGCTTTTGTCTTTGTCCTTATAACTCCTCCTGTCACAATCACTTCAAGATTATCATTGTTAGAAAGTTCATATGCTATATTTACTGAGTTGGTTATTATAGTTATATTTTTTGCAGTAATGTTTCTTGCAATATACTGGGTTGTTGTTCCAGAGTCAAGGATGAGAGTATCACCATCGTGAATAAAGCTTGCTGCAAGCTTCCCTATGTACTCCTTTTCTTTTGCAAACTTGTCTTCTTTTTCTGCAAAAGAAGGCTCAAAAGAGGTAATAAAATTGTTGACCGCCCCACCATGGGTTCTTTTTATTATCCCCAGAGCTTCAAGCTCCGCCAAATCTCTTCTTATGGTAGACTCTGACACACCAAACAGCTTTGCAAGCTCTGAAACCTTAACACTTTGCCCACTTTTTATCATCTGCGCAATTCTACTTTTTCTTTCCTCTGCAAACATTTTATTCACCTTTCGTTTATGCTCATTTTGATGAATGAATTTAATCATTTATGCTCATTTATGATTAATTTCATTATAGAACATGAAAGCTGCCCTGTCAAGCACCTTTTACAAAAAATATATGCCTTCTTGTCTAAATTTGTTTGATTTGCACATACATAATAAAATGATATTGTGAAAAGTGAAAAAATAAAGTTTTGCAGGATGAAGAAGGCGTTCAGATTATGAGAGTGCTTGGCAAAAATATGGCTTGGCTTTTGAAGCTTGTTGAAAATGGAAAAGGCAGCATCTTGGAGCCTGCAAAAGAACCAAAAGTAGTTACCAATTTTATAAGGTAACAAAAAAGAGGGGTTTTGGAAAAACTTACTTACTTCCAAGCCCCTCTAATGTTCTTGTTATCTATTATCAAAGCTTTGTTATCTTCCCACCTTCAACCTTAACAATCTTATCATCTACAGAAATCCAGACGTCAATTGAAGATGGGTTGTATACAAAGTCGCCGTTTGCTGAAAACTTGAGATTTTGCAAGGCTTTTATGTAATCAACAATCTCGATGTTTGTTGCATACCAGATATCTGGTTGATTGCTAACCATTTTGCAAAACTCTTCAATTAAATCCCAGTTGTTGTCATTGTCAAACTCATAGCTGTGTCCCCAGACATAAAAAAGATACAAATATTGCTTCTTATAAAAGCTTAAAAACTGCTCTGCAAGTTTTAAAAGATTATGGTTATGGTGGCAGGTTGCTTTCCATTCATTTTACCTCTTTGTTTGTGCAAGGAAAGTGCCAATTTTTTATTTTATCTTTAAAATTTTTATATCAAGAGTTTCCATATCAACTGTAACGCGTGGAAAATCGTAAACATGATTTCTATCTCCTTTTAGAGAATAGATACACTCAATTTGCCTTCCTTTTCCTACCTCAAATAAACCTGCTTTCATTAAATCCAAACTGACTTTTCTTTTTCGCAAAATATCGGCATTTGCAACTACAATCAGGTACTGTTTTCCATGTTCAGTAAAAAGTTTGTATCCAAATGCTAAGACAAATTTGCTGTTGTGAGGAATCTTGAAAAAGTTTTCTTTGCTCATAAAGTCCAAATATTCTTTTCTTATCTTAGCTACTCTTTCAATTAAAGCTATCATTTCATCTGCACCTTCGTTTGTCCAGTGAAGAGCGTATCTGTCAAAAAACGCAAGTCTACCATAAAGAGGGTCTGATTTAGCAAGCATAAATTTGCCTTCTGGTTGCGGGTCAAGACCTAAGTTCATTGGCTGAACTTCATAAACTTCCTGCCCGCACGTAACAAAAGGCACGCTGTTTGGTAAAAAGAAATTTAAAACTGTCGCAAACCGTGAAAATTCTCTTTTCCCAAGCCTTGAAGCTGCGCGCGGACTGTCTGGGATTTCACATGCCGCAAAAACAGGAACTTCAAGCTGCAAAAGTATATCCAAAACCTTTTTTAGCGTTCCTTGATAGTATCGTGGCTCTCTTGCCCAAAGATCACCTATTATCATGTCATACCCTGACTCTTTTGCTTTCCTGTGCGCATTCATCGAAAGTTCTTCTGCAATAAAGCAAAATTCAGGGTCTACTTTTCTGGCATTTGAAATTATCATATCTTCCAGCTCTTTTGGAAGAGCGTGACCCATGTCAATCCTTGCACCATCTATACCAAAGTTTTTTTGATAATGTACAATAATGTTTGCAATTTTTTCCCAAAGTTCTTTGTTTGGTTTTTTTCCTTTAAAGATATTTCCTCTTATAACATCAAAAAGAATATACGGCGGCTGGGTTTCATCCACATACTTTGCAGACTGTACAGGATGGTCAAGATAAAGCCTCAAATATGTCACATCTGTCCAAGGTGGCTGCGGGTCATTAAGACAATCTGAAAAAGCTGGTGCAGTAGTTATCCCAATCTCTTTTTCAATTAGCTCGAAAAAGTCAAGGTTTTTGTCTTTTTCGCACCTTTCTTTTATACTCTGCCATTTTAGGGGATCAAACTTGTCAGGTGATGGCACAAACTTTTTAATGTGCTTTTGCACAGCCGGGTCTTTGTATATAAGTTCAATGTTTTCTTCGTTTGCCTTTGTAAACTCTTTTATCAAAGTCAACTTTGGTGGTCCGTAGTCTTTCAAATCCTCTACTTTAATCCAATAAAACCAGTCTGGATGTTCCAGTATGAAATCAGAATCTCTTGCAGATGTGCGTGGAATAATATCAATTATAAACCTTATATCAAGAATATGGCACGCTTCAACCAAAGCTTTGAACTGTTCATCTATTGAAAGTTCATCAGCCATAGGGTCAAAAAGCACTGGGTCAAGTTCAAAAAAGTTCTTGACTGCATAAGGCGAGCCCATCTCACCTTTTTTATACCTTGTGCTGTTTTTGGTAATTGGAAGTGTATAAATAACATCAAAGCCCATTCTTTTTATAATTGGCAAGAGTGCAATTGTCTTTACAAATGTTCCTGTATCTCTTAAATCAAAAGCATTTTCAAGCTCAAGTTCTCTACTACTATCATGATCCCATGCCGAAAATGTACGAATTTGCATACCATATACACTGCTCTTTTCAATCCAGCTGCTGTAACTTTTTTCTGAAGGTCTATTATCCTTAGAAAGTATCTTAGAAAGTGGCTGAAGATAATCAGTATTATTTTTCATACAAGGCAAAATTGCTTTTTCTATCGCCTGTGCAACAAATTTATAAGGGTTTACTGAGATTGTGCCATCATTGTTTTCCTTTTTTTCAACCCCATCATAGCCGAAACTATCCCACACCTTTGGTATTCTGAAATCGTTTTTCTCATCCCATTCTTTTGCTTTATTATTAAGAATATCAACAAGCTTCTTTAAAGCTGACATCTTTCTTATTTCTCCCCTTTTTTGAATTTTTCCTACATTTAATTTATACCCATATAGCTTAATTATAAGCAAACGTTTGCAATTTGTATGAAATTATTTTACCATACAAAACTCAAATTTTGTAGTGGCTTTTTCTGAAAAGCAAAGCGGCTCTGGCATATTTTGTAAAATTCCTTCCCCAGAGCCGCACTTTTCATAAACCATGTATGCAAAATCTTAAAGCTTAAGATACATTACTTTGCTGCTGTAGCCCCTGAGAAACCTGTTCAGTTTTCTCTTCTTTTTCATCTTCTTTTGCAAGAAGGATTGAATTTAGTATTTCCTGCTTTATCTTTTTGACATTCTCATCCTCTGTCTCTTTTGCCTTGAATTCAACACCAAGTTCTTTTGTCAAAAGCAAAGTGAGTAGCATTTCAAACGCATTAAATGAAACTGAAGATGATTTTTCACCCATTGAAACAACTGTCTCAGGAACTATATCAATACCAGTTTTCTCTAAAGCCTGAGTAAACTTGCCCATGACATCCTGCAGAACTTGATACTGAGGTCCACCATATGCCTTTACCTGTTCTTCTATTGCAATTGCCCGACCAATACCAATTCGTGCTTCTTTTTCTGCTTCTGCCTCAGCCAAGGCTTTTATCTTTTGAGCTTCTTGAAGTGACCTCTGATATTCTGCCTTTCCTTGGTTTGTCTGAATCTGAATATTTATCTCAGACTCTGTCAAAAGTTTTTGCTGGGCAGCCCGAGCTTCTGCCTCTCTGAGCTCTCTTTCTTTTTCAGCTGCTTTTTGCTGGCGTGAGTACGTCTCTATCTGCTCAAGAGCAATTTGCCTGTCGCGAAGCTGCTCTAAAATTGCGTCTATCTTGTTGTCGTTTGGAGATGACATTGGTGTTCCTATCAAAACCTCTTCAAGCTCTAAGTTGTAATGAGCAAATCTCTCTTTCATCTCAGCTGATGCTATCTTTTGAATCTCATCTCTTTGCTGAATGAGCTCAATGAGGGTCTTTTTCTGCCCTATATTTTTAAAGTATGCAGATACCATCGGGTCAAGAGTCTGTTCAACAAGCATCTTCAAATCTCCAAATCTCTGGACAACCAAAGGAGCTTTCCTGTAGTCTATGTGTAGAACAACTGCCAATGGTAGCGACGGTTCAAACGCATCTTTTGTGATTAAACTTACTTCTTTGAGGTTTTCGTCATAGCGGTGCGTACCTGTCTGGTTACTTATCCATTTTAGAATTATGTTTGTAGTGGGAACCTTTACAATTTTGCCAGCGTAGGTGTTAAATGCGTATTTTCCAGGCATCAGAGGATCTTTCCAAACACCTCTGTATCCTTTTTCAACAAGCTCACCATGTTTGTAGTCCTCACCAGATGTATCCTGCCCTTTTGGACCAACATATGATACAACAACTCCTACATATCCAACTTCAATTACCGTTTTGTCTATCAGCTCAACTGTTGCAAACAGGCGGTTTATAAAGTATGTCCCCTCAACAAGAACCTGAAGCTGTCTTCCACGAAATCCCCCTGCTTTTAAAAACTTTTCAGGGTCCTGGAAGTTGTTGTGATAAGTCTCAGGGTCAGATGGGTCATCGCCAACCGTCGGTGCGACAATATCACCACTTGGAAGTGATGGTCCGTCGTGTACAGTTACAATCCCAACCTTGTCCTCTGTTATTACAATCGGCCTGAATGCATTTCGTGATTTTAAAGTCTGGACCATCTTCTCTATCATCTCTTTTTCCTCTTTGTTGCCCATCGGGAGATAGTAAATCTTATCTTCTGTGATGACTATAAACTGAGCAAGGTTAAAAGCATATGTTCCTTCTCTCAATATTGCCCTTTGAGGTCCTCTTTGTCCTCCATTTTCTAAAAATGCACGTACATCTTGGAAATTATTGCACTCTGGAACAACTCTGCCGAGCGTCTGAGTAGGCTCGAGCGGTTTCCCATCTCTTGCAAACACATAACCAATTTGACCCTGCGGAATTGTAACAAGCGGAACAATATGAACTTTGTACATAAGCGGTGTCCTAAAATGAATACCACCTCTTAAAACCTCTGGCTGAAAGCCTGCTTCGCCATGTAGCGCTATAATCTGTTCATCCAGTGAACCTTTGAAAGACCACCATTTTTCGACAATACCCACTTTGTCATTCGGAATCACTCGAAGACCTATGAGCTTTAAAAGTAGATAAACTGCTACCAGCAAAATACCAAGCATAATTAAAATTTCAATCATCCTAATTACAACACCTCTCTCATTTTATTTTTTCACATCTTCCTTCATTTTTCGACAAAGTTCGACTTAATATTACATTTAATGTTTGTATTGCATTAGTTACCTTATAATAATACCATATTTAATTTTTGTTTTACAATCCTGTAACTAAAATTGTTTCCTGTCTCTATTTATAATAACGCTAATTTTTATTCAAATGTTGCGAAAAATTTTTGGATTATATAGTAACTTTTTTTGAGTCTTTCTTTAAAAGTTATATCTTCCCATGTTCTTAGCTTATGTTCTATTAACCTGCCATTATTCCTCAGAACAATATCTGACAATTTGCCATTTTGTAACAAAGCAAAATAAAATATAAAGCTATCTGTTTTTGTTGTTTTTAGCATATCCCTTTCTGGCTGTAAAACTAATCTGTTATCGTCCAGTACAGTTTTGCTTGATGGGTCAGATACATTCAAAAGCCCCCATGGTATTCGCACATAAACTTTATTCTTCTCTATATACCATGTATTTCTTGAATCATCAAACTTGCCTTTGGGAAGAATACTAAAATTGTGGAATATAGCAGGGATTTTCTTTCCATCCTGAGTAACTCTTTCTTTGTTTATCTCAAAGATAATATCCTCGAATCTGCCAGAAATAGATTTTTCTGAGCTATATCTGCCTTTTGTCCAATTGTAGCTCGGGATTACCTGAAGCTTTGCTTGGTCCTTTTTTGCTCTCAGTAAAAACTCTATCCCTGTTGGCAAAACAATTTTTTTATCTCTTGGAATTATAAACTCTCCTCTTTTTCTATCATATGTGTCAATACCTATTAAAAGCTCAGTTTCTTTTGACAATTCTTCAGATAAATTAATTGTTAAATACAAATATTCAGCATTTGAAGATATCTCTATATCCTTTATTTTTTTGCTTCCTGAAACTTCTTGTTTTTGGTCTGGGGGCAGAGCCTCGTTTGCCAAAATACCGTAGTTTTGCTCAGGGTCAAGCCTGTTGTGCCAAAGAACATGTCTTTCATATGGAATCATGAACGGTTCTGTGATCCATGTCTTTTTTGCCCATTCATCCATCCATTCAAAAATAATCCCACCCATGTATCCTTCTTTTTTTATTGCTTTCATCATTCTTACAATTCCGTAACCTTGTGTCTTTTCATCAATTCCACCGTGATGATATCCGTTTGGATTTTTATGAGCAATTCCTACAGATGTAGATAGCCCAAACTCTGCAACAAGTATTGGAAACTTTTTGTGTGCTTCTTTAAGTTCCTTTAGATAACCACCATATAAAAATTCACCTTGTTCATCTTTATAAAGCTTATATTTTTCTTCATTATTCATAAAATCCGGATAGTTAGGATATATATGATAAGCTATAAATATACCTGCTCTGTTTTTTGTACCAATATCAAAATTATCAATCTGTATCTGTGCTTTGTCATTGTATTCTAAATCCTTTCTCCCCTGAGCGTTAAATTCTGAGGGGTGGGAAATCGGGTCAAGAGTTGGCCATGAAACTATCCCAACCGGATGTTGCATTGAATACCTTTTTGTTTCATACTCAAGAGCATAGTCACAGCACATACCAAGCCACACTTCTGATGGACTTCCTTTAACTTTTACATATTTTCCTTTATATTCTTTTATATTGTTTTTGACATCTGTTGTTATGACTTCATCCGGCTCAAGCTCTCGTCCGATAAGTATTGCAATTGTGTACATCGAAACGTCAAAATTGTACTTACCATATACTCTACCCATTCTCTTCGGAATGTCAGCCTTGCCGTGCAGTGCATCAATCACATACTCTATCTCTTTTTTAAATTCTTCTGTATACGACTTGTTCAAATAGTTTTTGTCTGGCACTTGTTCATCTGGCCAAATCTCTTGAACAAGATATAATTTTTTTGAACTTGTAAGATTAAAAATCTTTAAAGCCTGATAGAATTCTGGGGGTGCAAGCGTATAAAGCCTTACTACATTTGCATTCATATCTGATATCATCTTGAACCATTTAAAATATATGTTCGGGTCGTCTGGCATTTGGGTAAAGTATTTGCCTGGAAGAGCTAAGCCCAGATTAACGCCTTTTATAAAAAACTTTTCCCATCCATTTTTGGTAAACACAAAAAGTTGTTTACCTTGTATTTTAGATTTTAAAGTTATACCATCTTCAATTTCTACACTTTCATAAACATCTTTTTTAACTAATCTTTTTTGGTGTGCTTCTGACAAAATCTTTTTCATAACAGGAACATATACCTTCCAGTAGAAGGCATCCTGAAACCCACTTTTTTCAAATGTAAAGATTTGATGCAATCTATCAGCTATGCTATAAAAATAAAAACCACTTTTTGCAGGAAAATCAGCAAAATCACCTGCAAAATAATATGAAGTGTAATCAACAGATTTATATTTTAGAATTGCTGGAAATATTTGTGGTATATTATATTTTTTCAACTTATCTTTTCCTTTTTCAGATAGATTGAACTTAAAATTTGCTATTTTCTGCGCTCCTTTATCCTCTATAATCTCAAACCAGTAATAAAATCCAACATTGTCATAAGCATTATAATAATTTTTATAATCTTTATTGAATTCTACTGCTATAGGCTTTTTTGAAAAGTCTTTCCCTTTTTCCAAAACCAGAATGTCTCCTGCCTCAGATAAAATAATAATTCCTGCACCTTTAAAATTCCACTTTGTTTTGTATTTTTCCTCAAAAGTTTTTATAAGAAAATATGGAACCTCCACACCTCTTTCAAGGTTTGAATAATACCTACCATACCATCCAGTCCATTTTATTCCAAAAAGCTTTTGAAGATTTTCAGATACAGCTTTTTCTGTTGGATGCTGTAATATATTGAATTCACCAATCAAAATATTATTTTTGAGACTTGCATTTATATATAAAAGGTCATCCTTTGTAACCTTGCCATACACAAGTTCAGACTTTGTATTTAACTTTGAGTCTTTTTTTAAATCATCTTTGTACACACCATATGCATCTGTGATATAAATCAAATCTGGAAAATCCTTTTCTAAATCTTTCACATTGATATTTCTTATGCTATAACCATTTCCACTGGGCTTAAAACCAAAATAATCTTGTTTTAAATCATATTTTTGATTATTCGAATTCTTGATTTTTTCAAAATTAAAAATCCAAAAAAGTCCTCCATGTTCACGATAATCTGTCTTTGGAACAGTTTTGTCAATAATCCATACATCAAGCTCTTTCACTGGCTTTGTTATCCATTGTAATAAGGGTATAATTAGTACTATAACTAATATTAGGGAAACAAAGAAAATTAATAACCTATGTGTAAACAAAGTTTTTTTCATTGCTATACACTTTCTCTCCTTTCTCGTTATGCCAATGTGGATATAATATATTTACCCAAAGTAAACTACTGTCTACCTGAAGAGGTGGAGGCTTTGTGAGAAGTTGGACAGCAGCTTAAGCTACCCTTATTCTCACAGGGTGGTTCACACACCCACTACTGGGTTATCTGCTTCTTCGCAGACTCTACCTTATACCTTCACAAGTATGTTTATCGCTCCATTTATATCCGCATTTACTCCATACCCACACTTTCTGCATACATACAATCCCCTGTATTTCCTGCTATTTTTGCTAACATGTCCACACCTACTACATCTATGCGATGTGAAACTTTCATCTACTTCCACATACCTTATACCATAATACATGCACTTTGATTTTAGCTTCCTTTTGAACTTGTCATATGGTATCCCCCACAAAATTTTGATTGTTTACAACCCCAAGCTCTATCTCCTGCTTTATACCTTTCATTTCCCAAACAACTAATGCAGATATTTGATTGTTCAAACAGTGCTTGATTATTAAACTCGCATCTTGATTCAAAAAGTTGTCAAACACACTCAATCTCAAACCACCTGCCACCAGGCCTTGGCACTATCCTGACTTCCTTTATCTTCTTACCTGAAACAGTTGCTGGCAGGCTAAAATACAGGTACCTTACCCCAAACTCTTTTGCAAAACCTCTGCTAAGGCTTACTCGTACTTTTTTGTCTTCTATTTTAGACTGGTCTTTCGGAAAAACAATCTAGTACATCCCATCCTTTGGCAGGTATTTCGGTACTGAAACTTTTTCATCTACTTTTCCATCTTTTTTGACTTTCAAAAGATTTAGAAAAGACTTAAAGGCTTCATCCACTGAAATAAGTGTTTGCTGGGCAACCTGAGAAAGGCAAAAGTTTGTAATTTATATTTTCCTTTACAAAATGATATACACTCTCATATGGCAGATATTCCTGAGTTTTGAAATACTGTTGTCTTACACGATACAAAGAATAGTTGTACAAGTTTTTAGAAAAGTGACACAACAGACGCAAAAGTTCGTATGTTTGTTTATTACACCTTATATGATTCTTCTGTGTTTTGTACATTAGAAATCACCTGATAAAAAATTTATATTGATTTACTTTGCATATATGATATAATTATACAAAAAATTTCATTGTTTGCTCAAGCATGTCGGAATCTATCTAAAACATGAAAGGTGATTAAGGTGAGTATATGGAAATTAAAGTTGAAAGCTTTTTTACATGACCCCATTAATAAACAGTGGGTGCTTAACTTTGATAAAAATGATTTAAGCACTAAAACCAAGCTCAAGATAGATAATTTTGAGTGTCCAAAAAACAGAAATCACAAAGAAGCAATTCACGAAATAGTAGCAGAAAAATTTCTCAATTACATTCTTCCTGGAGAATGTACAAAGGAATTATTACCAATCATTAAAATTGCAGACAGAATTTCTTACCCGATGAATGAAGTATTAAGTGAAAAACTTAAAAGTAAAACAGAAAAAATTAGAGACCATAAAGATATTTGTTTTCGAGATATTTATATAGAAAAGCTTGAAGAAAATGTGATTTGTAAAGATTTTGAAAATAAGCATCAAGAACTTGAAGAATTTTTCAAATTATTGGGAAATTTTTGCTCTGTAGTAACTTGTAATGATGAGGAAAAAGCAAAAACAGCCTTTTTAATACTCTGGCAGTATGTTCCCGATTTATTCAAATGGGTAAATATCCATCCAGCAGACAGTAGAATACCTTCTCATTCAATTTACAACCACTTAGTTCAAACAAGTGCAATCACCACAGCCATTATAGATGTTGATAAAGTTTCCTCAGAGAAATTAGTGGGTAGTATCCCAGCATTTTTACTTTTCACTATTGGTCCTGTTCAAAGCTTTATTTCAACAGCACGTAAAACTCAAGATTTATGGGCAGGAAGTTACATTCTTTCTTACCTTACATATAAGTGCTTAGAGCCTCTGATAGATAAGCTGGGACCTGATGTTGTAATTTATCCTAATTTGAGAGGGCAACCTTTAATTGAAAGGTGGATTTATAAAACTTTTTCCTATGCAAAAGATGAAAATAACCATGTTGAAAAGTTTATTAAGTTTATTAAAGAAAAATGTTGCAATTTAGAAAACGAAGACAACGAGAAATTGTTAATTGCAAATATTCCGAATCGATTTTTAGCAATTATACCCTATAGCAAAAAAACAATAGTTAAGGAATGCAATAGCGCTCTTGAAAATGTACTTAAAAATTTTGCCATGGAAATTGTGAATATTATTAAAGAACAATATTTAGAAGGAGAAGAAATAAATCCTTCTCTTCAAAATGAAATAGAATCTCAATTAATATCATACTTCCAAATTTACTATGCAATATTACCCTGGACTACCAATGAATGTAATTTGCAAAATAGTGGCACGATTCCTGGTGGACTAAACTGCAAAAGTGTATTTTATGAACATAAAATTTTATTTAAAGAAAGCGAAATTCGAAATTTAATAGAAGAAATAATTAGAGTAAACCAAGGTCTTA
The DNA here is from genome assembly GCF_000166775.1 of Caldicellulosiruptor kronotskyensis 2002. Lineage (NCBI taxonomy): Bacteria > Bacillati > Bacillota > Caldicellulosiruptorales > Caldicellulosiruptoraceae > Caldicellulosiruptor > Caldicellulosiruptor kronotskyensis. The sequence continues at coordinate 2,656,318 of NC_014720.1, forward strand.
AAAGTGGGGAAGAGATTGATCCATCTAATGCTGGCATAGGTAGGGCTTATCCATTATTACTTGATCTTTTAGAAAAACTTTTAGGAGCAAGAAAAAGTATTCGAGACATTCAATTTATACCCTATTATAATAGAGAAAAATGTCATTTGTGTGGTGAAAATGAAATAGTCTTTTTAGCTAAGGATGAAGAAAAAAATAAACTATACTGGCACAAACTAAGAGAAAAAAGCCCTGGTCTTTTGAGACAAAACGAAAGGCTTTGTGGGGTATGTTTATTTAAAAGACTTTTCCCAAAACTGCTTGAGAAAGAATTTGGCTTTCAAATTTTGTCATTTCCATCTACTTCAGAAATTGCTTCTATACCAGTCAAGGTAGAGCTGTTAAAAAGTAATCAAAAATTTATTGAAGAATTTGTAGAGAAATATAACAAATTTAAAAAGTCAATTGAAGCAAGTGGCAAAAAACTTTCTTTATCTGAAACAGTACCTGCCTTGAAAAAATTTTCTGGTGATAAATATCAATACTTTTGTTCCATTGACGGTCAGTGGCTTATGGAAGAAAGTTACTCAAAAGAGTATCTTAAGAATGAATTTGGAATTGAAAATATCGATGAAAGCATTCTTGAGAATATAAGAAGTTTTTTGAAAAGTGCAAACTTAAATTTCTCAAGATACTTTGCAATTTTGCAAATGGATGGCGACCATATGGGCAAATGGATTAGAGGATTTGGAAAAACTGAAAAAGATGAAATTAAATTCCCCACAATTAGTGAAACTATTCACCCTAAGGTATATGATGAATTGTTGAAAAATTCAAACGAGACTGAAAAAGAGAAGCTCAAAAGCCTCTGTGATAAAACACATCCTGTTACACCTACATACCATCAAATGTTAAGCAGTAGATTGTGTAATTTTGCTCTGCATGACGTCAGAAGAATTGTTGAAGAAAAATATTTTGGAAAATTGATATATGCGGGTGGCGATGACGTTTTAGCCTTGCTTCCTGTAAACACTGTTTTAAATTGTGCATATGAGCTTCAAGAACAATACAAAAAAACAGTAAACTCTCGGGCTACAATGAGTGCAGGAATTGTTATAGCTCATCATAAATATCCTTTATCTCTTGCTTTAAAAGCAGTAAGAAGTGCAGAAAAAAAGGCAAAAAATAAACTTGGCAGAAATGCTTTTTGTGTTCAGCTTATAACCCACTCTGGCGAAATCAGAGAATGTGGCAGCAAGTGGAATTTTGTTGAATTTATAAATAAAATTGCATTTGACCTTCAAAATGGTTCAATCCCAAAAGTATTTTGCAACCAAATTGTTGAGGCTATGAATCAACTATTAGATATTGAACAGGAATATGTTTTAAAACAAGTGGTAAATGTTTTAGAATTGGAAATAAAAAGGTTGTGGACAAGAAAGAAAAAATATGAAAACTCTGTCTTAAATATAGAAGATATAATATATTATTTTAGAGAATATGTAACTGAAAATGGCAATACTTTTGATAATTGTAAGACGTTTAAAACACAAAATATCTTAATGTTTGGCTATCTTTTCCCTTTAGCAAAATTTCTGACTGGCAAAAGTGATCTTAATTTATAAAAACATAAAGGCCTAATAATTATATTTGAGGTGGTTCAAAAAATGATGCTAAAATTTGAATTTAAACCCTTTGATGTCCTGTTTTTTGGAAGTGGAAAACCTTTTAACAGGGGAGATGATGCAAGTTCTATCTTTCCCCCGTTTTCGCATACCTTTGCTGGAGCAATATCAAGAAAACTTACAACTTTTTTCAAGATAGACTCTTCAAAGGCGATAAAATTTATATATGGCCCTTTTGTAAAAAAGCTTTCAGTAACATCCAAGGAGGAAACCATATTTTTTTCTATACCTTCAAATATATATACTACCAGAAAAGAAGATAATTCTAATTTTTTCTGCATATTAAACCCATTAGAAAATCAAGCATTGAAGCTATTTTCTCCTCAAAATACTAATAAGCCAAATACAATCTCTACATTTTGTGTTTACACTAAGGATGAAACTGAAATTGAACCTTTCACAGGATTTATTTCAATAAAATATTTAAAACATTGGTTAGACGGTTCGTTAGAAAATAAACTTTCAGATACGCATAATGACACTGAAAATAAAAGAAACATTATTAAGCTTGATGAGATATGTCAAAACGATGAGCGAATTGGTATAAAAATGAATTATAAACAGGGAACTGTTGAAAAAGAAAGCGGAGTTTACAGAATATCTTTTAAAAAACTCAAAATTGAGCCTGCAGAAGAGTTCTCGTTTGTTGTGTGGGTAGAATTTAATCTTGAAGATGAAAATATCAAAAAAGCAAATATAGGATATGACCAAATAAAGGCTATCTTTGAAAAACAACCACGTGTGCTAAAAGTTGGCGGTGAGTCAAAAATAGTATTTTACAAGATTGAAGAAGTTTCATTTTTTGATGAAATAAAAGAGCTTCTTGAAATTGAAAATACCTTTGTTGGATTTTTAAAGTTTGAAAATAATAGTTTATCAATATTGCCTGAGAAAATTATAAAAATAGAAAAAGGCGAAAAAGTTCAAATTTTATTTCTCACACAGGGAGTATTTGATAACTTTTTGCCAGATTTGCTCAACAAATGTGGCTTTAGAACTACAAGCATGACAATGAACAGTTGCCTCAATGTAACACTATATTCATCAAAAATTACAAGATTTTTCTCAAAAGCAATTCCAGCTGGCACAGTAATCTGGGCAGTTGCTGAAAAAGATATTGAAATTTCATCAGAAAATACTTCATCTTTGTCAAAAAATAGCTTTATTGGTTCAAATCTTGTGCTGATTAGAAAGGAGAAAACGAAAAAATGAGGGAATATACCTTTTACTGTGAGGTTGTAACTCCTCTTTTTATGGGTGGGAGCAAACCAAAAAATTTAGAATTAAGAAGTCAGTCTTTTAACGGGCTTTTTAGGTATTGGTTTCGAATTGGAGGAGGAGGAGATTTAGAAGATGAAAAAAGAATATTTGGTTTGGGAGGAAATAATGCCAGAAAAGGACTTGTGCAGATAATAGTTGTTGAAGAATCTTCTGCTGAATTGAAAAAAGGCTTTTATTATCTGAGTAATTTTTTAGAAAGATCAGGTCGAGAAAATTCTTTTTTCCCACCTGGTCAACAGTTTAAGTTAATCTTTCGTTTTTCACCTTTAGCAACAGAAGATGATATAAAAAAGTTCTTTTGTAGTGTTTGGCTTGCTGTAAACCTTGGTAATTTTGGTGCAAGATCAAGAAGAGGTTTTGGTTCTGTAAAAATTACCAAAATAGAAGGTGCTGATTCAATATTTGATTTTCTCCAGTTTACTCCTCAACCTTCATTAAAAGATTGGTTTAATAATAATCTTAATGTGATAAAAAGTACTTTGTTTTCAAAAGAAAGGGAGTGCATTCCTTGTTTGTTTAACAATAGTGTTGAAATATATTATCTAAAAAAAGACAACTTAGAAAATTCCTATAATAAATGGGTTGCTAAAATATATGAAAATAGAAAAAGCAACAAATATATACCGAATTTAAAAACATCAGATTTTCATTTGGATAACCCTTTAAAAGCATTGTCGTTTATGGGCTGTTTACTTATGGGATTTAGAAGCTATTATCTGCCTGATTATGAAAATTTAATTTCTGCAATTAGAAATCCTACGTTTGCAGCAAATAAGGGAATAATAATTGAAAGGGCAGTGTTTGGTTTGCCTTTGACTTTTAGAATTGGGGAAAGCAATTATTTTGTAAACGCGTATGACAATAAAAAAGACACTAATAATAAAAAAGACACTAATAGTAGACGGGCATCACCTTTGTGGTTCAAAATATTGTCAAATTCTTTAAACAGCGTCGAATGTTTGTTTGTAGTAATGAAGTCTGATTTTTTACCAAATAACATGGAAATAAACTTAAAAATCCAACAAAATAAAATAAAATGTTTAACAAATAATTGGAACGCTATAGATACTTTTATTAATACGTTAAAAAGTTATGGAATAATTGATAATATTTAGGTTTAATAAAGAATAATATCAAAGGAGTGATAATATGTTTAAAGATGTAATCTTGACCACATATTATTGTGAGACTCCTCTACATATGGGTTCTGGACAGAGTATATCATACGTAGACCTGCCAATTCAAAGAGAAAAACACACAGATTTCCCTGTTATCTGGTCAAGCAGTATCAAAGGTGTTGCCAGAGATAGGGCTTTGAGAAGCGGATGGAGTAAAACAAAACTTTTATATATTTTTGGTTCTGAAGCAGATGAATCTCCTGACAATTTAGTTTCATCTTGTATAAGCTTTACTGATGCAAAAATACTTTTTTACCCTGTTCGTTCAGCAAAAGGCATCTTTGCTTGGATAACTTGCCCATTTGTCATAAAAAGATTTATCCAAGAAATAGAAGGTGCAGGTATTTTATGTAATAATCATGACGTGTTAAATGCAATAATTAACTGGATTACTTATATAGAAACTCCTATATCTCAAAACAAAGTGGTGTTGCTTGACAGCAGTGCCTATATAAAGAATACTTCAGAAAAAGTAATGCTGGAAGAATTTGAATTCTCATCAGAAGTTAAAAGTGATACTGTAATTATTAACTTTTATAAAGATATCCTTCCAACAAATATACTTACAGAAGAACTTGAAAAGAGATTAGCAATAGTCCCAGATGATATTTTTTCAGTTTTTGTTAAATATGCTGTTGAAATTAGAACTCGAATAAGAATAGACCAAACAACAGGTGTTGTTGAGGATAAAGCACTATTTACCGAAGAACTTTTGCCTTCAGAGAGTATTTTTTACGGATTTGTTTTTACAACTGACCCGTTTTTCGGTATTGATAATGATTTATATAACATATTGACATCTTCTTTTATTGATTGGGAAAAATTGGGTAATTCTGTTTCCTCTGAAAAGTTAAATATATTAAAAGAAGCAGCTGGAGAAAAAAGTGAAAATGGAGCTAATAAAACAGAGAACAGGTATTTGTCTTCTAAAGATGTTATCAATCAACTTGAGAAACTACTTGATAATGGACTTCTTCAACTTGGTGCAGATTCAACTCTTGGAAGAGGTTTTGTAAAGGTAAAAACTACATCAATACTGTTTTCAAACTCCAAAGATAAGCAGGAGGCAGAGAGCTAAAATGAGTATAAAAAGCATAGAACAAGAAATAGCTCAGTTTTGTTTTAATGAAATTTCAACTTATAAAAAAAATGTAGAAAGTCAAAGTGATAAACTTTCAAGGTTTAAATCTGACATAAGGCGACTTCCAGCCATGATAACTAATAATGGTCTTTTGGCTACCATGGTATTTTATAAAAAAACTAATGAAGATGTTTATAATATAATAAATAGTTGGTTTTCTTATAAGCGACAAAATATTGATTTAATTGAATATTTAACTAATGATGTAGACTATGAAAAGCTTCTTTTTAAAACCTCTGAAGTTCTTAAACTTGCTGACTGGTTAAAAAGAATTGTTGAGGTGGAAATAAAAGATGAGAAAACAACAGAAGAGTAAAAATCCGAAAGGTAATCAACAAGCAAATTGGCAGTCAAATTTAGCCATAGCAGAATGTGATAACTTTTCACTTGCTTTTTCAAAAGGTGTTTCTATTGAGATATGCAAAAATAAAAATTTTGATCTTATAAATCAAAAAAACAAAAAAGAATACTTACAATCAATTTCTATTAGCAAAGCAAAGGAAAAATTATCTTTTATTCAAAATCAAATAAATTACAAATTGAAGAGTATTGAAGAATACTTGCTTGCTAATCACTTTTTAAAGGTTATTGATATTAATCTGAAAAACATATCAAGACTGGTTGTAGGTTTGGGATCTGAGCATGTTTTCGAAACATCCTTAACTCTTGATTATATTTGGGGAATTCCTTATATACCATCTTCTGCAGTCAAAGGCGGATGTAGGGCTGCTGCATTCTGGGAAATAGTTTCGTTAATATTAAATAATTATGATAAAAAAGAATCTCAAAAAGAAATTTCTCAAGACGCAATTGATGAAGTAGCAAGATATATTTTCCAGAAATTGTACGATGAAGATATTTATTTTGAAAACAATAAACTATTAGAACTTAGTGATATTGATAAAAGAATTTTACTATATAAATTCATATTTGGGACAAAGAATTTTGAAGGCTTATTCACATTTTTAGATGCATATCCTCAAAATCTATCGGGATTAGCCCATATATTCGAATTAGACATAATAAATTCTCATTACCCTGACTATTATAGTAATCCCAAAGATATACCAGCTGGGGATTGGTATAATCCACAACCTGTTTACTTCTTAGCAGTAAAACCAGGAATCGAATTTAAATTCACTGTATTTTATGACCAACATCGTTCTGAGAAGTTAGTAAAATCTTTTGGGACAGGAAGCATATATTCTGAGCTAATCCAATTATTAGAAAAAAATAATTTTGAAATTCTTAGAAACACCATAAAAACCTCTTTAAGCTTTTATGGCATAGGCGCAAAAACACGGTTAGGTTATGGTTTATTTGAAATTTTAAATGAACAAGGCAATTCCATTTAAAGCAAAGGGGTGAGGAAATTACTACTACAACTTCCTCACCCTATAGTTTTATTCATTGATAAATTTTGAGGTATCATAAATATATAACTTTTGTTTAAAACATAAGTAATCTTTTATTTGCTTTTTTTGTGATTTAATTTTTTCTTGACATACTTATTGAAGTTTGAGTATGTTCCTATTGTCTCATCTTTTGATTTAAAATACTCATAAACACCCTTGACTGTAACTCCTTTGATAGCAAGCTTTGATTTTATCTCATCATAGTATTTGTCCCATTTACTTGGTTTATTTCTATTCTTAGGTTTTCCTTCATAACCCTCATAATATTTTTTAACTGTTCTTATATCCATCCCATATATTCTTGCAAGGTCTGAAAAGTTAGGTTTCATTTTCATCGCCCTTATCATGTTTAAATGTGCTGTTAAGTTCTGCATTTGATATCCCTCCTCACTATGAGAAAGGATATCATATCAATGTTCAATTTTGTACATTCTTATACTCCACTTTCAGTACATTTTTATTTTATTATTAACACTCATAGTTCAGATAAAACCTAAAGCAACAGGGCAGGTAAAGTTTACAGGTAACGAGTTTACATCCCTCATAGTTCAGATAAAACCGAAGTTTGCGGTAGGTATGCAAATGAAGTATATCATTGTTTACATCCCTCATAGTTCAGATAAAACTAGTTCAGCAAAGGCGTAGCTATTCAGGGCATAGCAGTTTACATCCCTCATAGTTCAGATAAAACGCAACAGGAAAAACAACAATTTTTGACGCATTCACAGTTTACATCCCTCATAGTTCAGATAAAACAATCCTTATCATCCAGATTTGTATTGTTCGCTTGATGGTTTACATCCCTCATAGTTCAGATAAAACTTATTAGGTTTGAATTATTATGACGAACAATTATTTGTTTACATCCCTCATAGTTCAGATAAAACCAGTTTTGGTACTTAACAAGAAGGACTTAAAAGCATGTTTACATCCCTCATAGTTCAGATAAAACGTATCTTCAGGTGCTGTCTGTGTTGAAATATCATCGTTTACATCCCTCATAGTTCAGATAAAACAATTTCCTAGCCTCCTCAATTGTGATTCTGCCTTCAGTTTACATCCCTCATAGTTCAGATAAAACCTTCTCTATATGTAGCTCTCTCATAATCTTCCACCAGTTTACATCCCTCATAGTTCAGATAAAACATCAAAAGAAGCAGATGAAGATACAGCAGCTTTAGCAGGTTTACATCCCTCATAGTTCAGATAAAACGCAAATCGAAACATTGCAAAAACAAGTAGACTTTTTGAGTTTACATCCCTCATAGTTCAGATAAAACTCTTCGTTAGTTATTTGCATGTCAAAGTAAATGTCTTGGCCAGTTTACATCCCTCATAGTTCAGATAAAACTCTGTCAGAGTCAGTTTTTGTTCGACATTGATTTTAAGGTTTACATCCCTCATAGTTCAGATAAAACCGACAGCGATATTTTGAGAGTCTGCAAGAACAAGCTTTGTTTACATCCCTCATAGTTCAGATAAAACAAGATTGAAGAATATTTAAGTGAATTACGTAAGACAGTTTACATCCCTCATAGTTCAGATAAAACGACACTATAATTGAAAAATGAATGTAATCAAAAAATGTATACATCCCTCATAGTTCAGATAAAACTCACATACTTGTTTCCCTAAGTATCTTGATCCTGAGGTTTACATCCCTCATAGTTCAGATAAAACCAAAAGTTCATAGAAGACAAAAAAATACTGTATTCAGTTTACATCCCTCATAGTTCAGATAAAACAGGACGAAGTGGTAAGTGGAAGGGTTGTTCTTTTGACGTTTACATCCCTCATAGTTCAGATAAAACTCTATTGTTTTTATAAATCATAGCCAAAATGGTGCTGGTTTACATCCCTCATAGTTCAGATAAAACCGATATAGAAGACTCTTTGATACAAGGACTTATAACATGTTTACATCCCTCATAGTTCAGATAAAACATAAATCCATCGTAATTGAGATTTGAGAATGCCCCAGCGTTTACATCCCTCATAGTTCAGATAAAACAAAGACTTTCAGTGTTACTAAAAAAATTATCTCAGCTGTTTACATCCCTCATAGTTCAGATAAAACATCGTTGTAAAAGAATATATTGATGAAGCGGTATCGTTTACATCCCTCATAGTTCAGATAAAACAACAAGGCGAGGTGAAAAGATGAAGAGAGAAATAAAGTTTACATCCCTCATAGTTCAGATAAAACCTTCCCAAAATGCATCAACGAAAATGTTCACGTAGTTGTTTACATCCCTCATAGTTCAGATAAAACGGTTGTAAGTGAGACGACTCTCACGTATGCAACCGTGTTTACATCCCTCATAGTTCAGATAAAACAACGCAGCAGTGTAAAAGAGCCATCTAAAACATATGGTTTACATCCCTCATAGTTCAGATAAAACTGTTCAGCATGAGGAAAAAAGTGAATTTAACATTGACATGCGTTTACATCCCTCATAGTTCAGATAAAACTATCTCGCCAAGCCCCTGCTCAAGAAAGAGCTTCAAAGTTTACATCCCTCATAGTTCAGATAAAACTTGATATATCCCTTGATAAACAAGGCAATCTAATAAGGTTTACATCCCTCATAGTTCAGATAAAACACAGTACCAGCTATATTAAAAGCTCTCGCATTATTTCGTTTACATCCCTCATAGTTCAGATAAAACTTTATAGCTACTGATAACCTTGTCCATATTTCCGATAGTTTACATCCCTCATAGTTCAGATAAAACCATTGCTCTATCCTCGGTCGATTTCGTACAACAATATGTTTACATCCCTCATAGTTCAGATAAAACCATTGCTGCTTTGTTACATTGGTGCTGGTTGTCCATGGTTTACATCCCTCATAGTTCAGATAAAACCTTCAGGAACGCATAAACGAAGAAGGGCCTATTGAAGTTTACATCCCTCATAGTTCAGATAAAACTGGCAATGGCGAGGTGTTGCGTTGAGGAGCAGTGCATGTTTACATCCCTCATAGTTCAGATAAAACCGACACTTCAGACGCTGCAGGGAAGTATGTAGACAGAGTTTACATCCCTCATAGTTCAGATAAAACCAAGAGATTGAAAAACCCTTGATTGTAACAAAAAAGGGTTTACATCCCTCATAGTTCAGATAAAACAAATTTTAAATTCTTAAAACACTTGATTTGTCTGGCGTTTACATCCCTCATAGTTCAGATAAAACTATGACAGCGCCTTTTATAAACGACAGCTGAAGAAAAAGTTTACATCCCTCATAGTTCAGATAAAACCAAGGCTGGGCTGGAATAGGGTATCATTTTTATGTCGTTTACATCCCTCATAGTTCAGATAAAACATTTCCTCGCTTGCAATGTTTAAATTAGTAGATAAACAGTTTACATCCCTCATAGTTCAGATAAAACTTCACCTCATAATTTTGTAAATCTTTTGATTAGATGGTTTACATCCCTCATAGTTCAGATAAAACAAACTATATAACGCAGAAATTTATACCCTCAATGATAGGTTTACATCCCTCATAGTTCAGATAAAACATTCCAGAGGCGGATGTTGAAAAAGTAAAAAAACATCGTTTACATCCCTCATAGTTCAGATAAAACCAGGTAGTTTTTATACATTAATTAGACAATTTCAACAGTTTACATCCCTCATAGTTCAGATAAAACTCTTGAAATACCTATTGATTATAAAGACGTCAACGAGGTTTACATCCCTCATAGTTCAGATAAAACACTTAAAATAAAAGAAAAAGGGTGGCGAATAAGAGACGTTTACATCCCTCATAGTTCAGATAAAACCATCTTTTAGCCCTCTTAAGTTCATATAATCTGCAAGGTTTACATCCCTCATAGTTCAGATAAAACTTGAATATAATTATCTATTTTTTCGTTCCACTCAAAATGTTTACATCCCTCATAGTTCAGATAAAACTTTTTTAATACTATCAATATATTCAATTTTATTAATTGTTTACATCCCTCATAGTTCAGATAAAACAAACTCAATAACAAATGCAGACGAGTATTGTTTAGAGGTTTACATCCCTCATAGTTCAGATAAAACATATGATGCGCGTGTAGTTTCGATTAATCGCAATAGGTTGTTTACATCCCTCATAGTTCAGATAAAACTCAACAACATTAAACATATTAATCTCGGCCGAACTAATGTTTACATCCCTCATAGTTCAGATAAAACAAAGATTTGCCAAACATATTAGCCAATGCCTGAAATTCGTTTACATCCCTCATAGTTCAGATAAAACTGAAAAAGAAATTTTAGCAATGTATATGGTGGTTGAAGTTTACATCCCTCATAGTTCAGATAAAACTTGTTCAATTTTCTGTTCAATATACTCTTTAATGCCTTGTTTACATCCCTCATAGTTCAGATAAAACTATCACAAGCTTCATAACATAATTACCAGTTAATAAGTTTACATCCCTCATAGTTCAGATAAAACGAAACACAAGCTGGGTATCAACCGATGGGGCTAATAAGTTTACATCCCTCATAGTTCAGATAAAACTTTACAGTATTCGATTGCCTAATTCCACCCTTGATGTTTACATCCCTCATAGTTCAGATAAAACCATCGCCTCACAGGATGAAGTCTTAGAGTTTCTTACAGTTTACATCCCTCATAGTTCAGATAAAACTTTGTGTAGGTTTTAATTAAATATTCAAACAATGCTACGTTTACATCCCTCATAGTTCAGATAAAACTGTTCACAATTTCTGGGGCATTGACATTACTTTTATGTGGTTTACATCCCTCATAGTTCAGATAAAACTATGCTGTTGATTATGCGCTATTTTCAAGGGTTAAAGAGTTTACATCCCTCATAGTTCAGATAAAACTCCCAACATTGGCTCTACTGAAACAAATCTTACCGCTGCGTTTACATCCCTCATAGTTCAGATAAAACTCATCGATGACTTGGGCAAGGAGAAGGTAACAGATGTTTACATCCCTCATAGTTCAGATAAAACCATGATGGACTTGACTTTGAACTTTGTCAATATCAGTTTACATCCCTCATAGTTCAGATAAAACATTTCCTTTTTATCACCGCGCACATACCAATTGATTTCGTTTACATCCCTCATAGTTCAGATAAAACTAAATTATTGCTTTCATAGTAATATCCAGCATTGTAGTTTACATCCCTCATAGTTCAGATAAAACTAATACGTCTGCCCATTGATTTCAGCAATCTCTGTGTTTACATCCCTCATAGTTCAGATAAAACTGGGGTAAGATAGTATCGACAATTTCAACTGCAGGAAGTTTACATCCCTCATAGTTCAGATAAAACTTGTAATACAGCTTGACAAAGCACGAAATTTAAGATAGTTTACATCCCTCATAGTTCAGATAAAACTGGGATGGTCCAGGCAATGAGAAAAAATTAAGAATGTTTACATCCCTCATAGTTCAGATAAAACACCTATTCTTTTCTGTAACATACCCAGACATATTATCGTTTACATCCCTCATAGTTCAGATAAAACGAGAGCTTAACTGTGGCGAAACAGTTGCAAAAAATCAGTTTACATCCCTCATAGTTCAGATAAAACCAGTTTTGGTACTTAACAAGAAGGACTTAAAAGCATGTTTACATCCCTCATAGTTCAGATAAAACAAGAAGAAAACAACTTAGTATTGGTCGAGCAGTTGTGTTTACATCCCTCATAGTTCAGATAAAACTCCCTCAACTCCATAAATTTCAATTATTCTTCCCCTGTTTACATCCCTCATAGTTCAGATAAAACTATGCACTTGATATTAAACCGACTTTTACTGAAGTATCGTTTACATCCCTCATAGTTCAGATAAAACCTGGTGGCAAACCAACAGAACTTGCCACGACTGTTTTGTTTACATCCCTCATAGTTCAGATAAAACTCTCTTCTAAGTTTGCCGTAAAGGCAAGGACCTCTTGCGTTTACATCCCTCATAGTTCAGATAAAACCAGTAAAACTTCTTTTACACATGAATACATACCAAACACGTTTACATCCCTCATAGTTCAGATAAAACAAGAACTTATGACCGTCTTATAGAAATGTGTTATCCAGGTTTACATCCCTCATAGTTCAGATAAAACAACATGCTACCAGACGCAGACGCAGGTGTAATTAAAGTTTACATCCCTCATAGTTCAGATAAAACTGCTTCCCTGTGCGATTGCGGCTCAAAGTATGCGTAGTTTACATCCCTCATAGTTCAGATAAAACCTTCCATTAAAACATCACCTACTTTCTATACTTTTTGTTTACATCCCTCATAGTTCAGATAAAACAGGCCAGTGAAGCCATTAAGGCAAGAGATGATATTGAAGTTTACATCCCTCATAGTTCAGATAAAACAAGGCCACATGTCCAATATGTGGTGAGGCAACAACTAGTTTACATCCCTCATAGTTCAGATAAAACCATCCATTTATCTGCTTCAGAACCGGGTCCTTCTTTAGTGTTTACATCCCTCATAGTTCAGATAAAACGATGAACTATATAAAACAACTCAACGCCTTTTATGATGTTTACATCCCTCATAGTTCAGATAAAACCTTGGGATACATGAGGAGAGGCTAAAGAATCTTGAGGAAGTTTACATCCCTCATAGTTCAGATAAAACCATAGAAGAGAAGGTGAATGAGATGTGCGTTAAACTGTTTACATCCCTCATAGTTCAGATAAAACTGGACGACGTATCTACTGGACGCTGAAAAGGGTATACAGGTTTACATCCCTCATAGTTCAGATAAAACCAAGAAAAAGCGTTGATAATGGCTTGTAGAAGGATAGAAGTTTACATCCCTCATAGTTCAGATAAAACTTCAAACCTTCCTTAAGTTTTTTCATCATTTCCTTTGTTTACATCCCTCATAGTTCAGATAAAACTAGATATCAGGAAAACGACATTAAGCTTAAAATCAGATTGTTTACATCCCTCATAGTTCAGATAAAACCTGGATTTAACAGGCGCAACAGTGAAGCTGGTAATAAGGTTTACATCCCTCATAGTTCAGATAAAACCCTTTTTATTTCCTCGACAATTGCGTAAAGCTCACTGTTTACATCCCTCATAGTTCAGATAAAACTCCATGCTGTCAACTGCCGAGATGATAATCCCCTCTTGTTTACATCCCTCATAGTTCAGATAAAACAATAATAACAGTAACAAGAGCACTATATTCTCTTTGTTTACATCCCTCATAGTTCAGATAAAACTATGACAGCGCCTTTTATAAACGACAGCTGAAGAAAAAGTTTACATCCCTCATAGTTCAGATAAAACCATTGCAAATAAAGCAATTAAGGCAGCTTTAGTAAAAAGTTTACATCCCTCATAGTTCAGATAAAACGGAAATGTTGTTTTCGACCCTCGGCTGTTCAAAAACGTTTACATCCCTCATAGTTCAGATAAAACTATCCCTTTATTTTCACTTTCTTGAAAAGCAAACCAGTTTACATCCCTCATAGTTCAGATAAAACTTCGTCCAGTAGAACTACGTCGTATTTTTTCATGAAAGTTTACATCCCTCATAGTTCAGATAAAACATGTCGAATTCGTAATGTTCAGTTTTGCCCAGAAACGTTTACATCCCTCATAGTTCAGATAAAACACGTACCATTTGTTCCAGCCCGAACCGCCCCAACGATGTTTACATCCCTCATAGTTCAGATAAAACCAATAAGCCAAATTTACAAAATACAGGACAAACAATAAGTTTACATCCCTCATAGTTCAGATAAAACAGTTGTTGAAGCGAAAGAAGATAGCGCCGCTACAAGTGTTTACATCCCTCATAGTTCAGATAAAACAGTATGAAGTGAAGCACATAAATATGAGAAATTATTTCGTTTACATCCCTCATAGTTCAGATAAAACTTATTGGAGTGTATACAGGAGCAGTTCTTGTTTGGTAGTTTACATCCCTCATAGTTCAGATAAAACTAGTTCTGGTGCATCAGGCGGTGCTATTCGGTCATTGTTTACATCCCTCATAGTTCAGATAAAACACTTCTTGAACCTTTTGTATCAATTCTGCGTATTCACCGTTTACATCCCTCATAGTTCAGATAAAACTATTACATATTGCTTGTCCACAATGTCATAGCCAAGGTTTACATCCCTCATAGTTCAGATAAAACTAGATTAAAACAAGCAGGATTAATTGACTTTAAACCGTTTACATCCCTCATAGTTCAGATAAAACTGTCACATTGAATTCCTTACCAACCTCATCCAAAGTGGTTTACATCCCTCATAGTTCAGATAAAACAAGACATGAAAAAAATCCTGCCAATTTTCATTGATGTTTACATCCCTCATAGTTCAGATAAAACAGGTCTCTTTTAAAAACTAATTAAAGAATAACTAAAGGTTTACATCCCTCATAGTTCAGATAAAACCGGGAGCTGAGTTTTGCTTGTCAAAATATATTCTTGCGTTTACATCCCTCATAGTTCAGATAAAACCTTGTGTTGTTCTTCTACATCGATCACCGCTTCAATATTTACATCCCTCATAGTTCAGATAAAACTTTATTTCACTAAGCAAGTTTATCATTGTCCCAAAAATGTTTACATCCCTCATAGTTCAGATAAAACTTAAAATATCCGAAGTCATTACACCGGCTTTCTATGAGTTTACATCCCTCATAGTTCAGATAAAACAGAACTGGGGTAAAATAGCTTCAATCTTTGCAACAACGTTTACATCCCTCATAGTTCAGATAAAACCTTCAAAGTCTTGTCTTAGAGCTTCAACATCTCTGACGTTTACATCCCTCATAGTTCAGATAAAACTGGTGGTTTGAGCCGAGACAGACGACACTCTTACTTGAGTTTACATCCCTCATAGTTCAGATAAAACAGACAAAAGCCTGCGAATTGTGGCACTTACAGATAATTGTTTACATCCCTCATAGTTCAGATAAAACAGCTTCTTTTAAAGACAATATGAGGTAAGAAGTTATTGTTTACATCCCTCATAGTTCAGATAAAACTAAGGATAGTCTTTCATCTCTCTCTCTGATTTATGTTTACATCCCTCATAGTTCAGATAAAACAATCTGTTAGACCACAAAAAAGACTACTTCAAACTACGTTTACATCCCTCATAGTTCAGATAAAACCTTCTACTTGCAAGTTTGTAAGTGCCCATTTTAAAACGTTTACATCCCTCATAGTTCAGATAAAACTAAGCAAACATGGTTTGTGTGAACGCTGCGGTAGACCGTTTACATCCCTCATAGTTCAGATAAAACTTGGCAGAAGGGTTTATTGAATATTGCAAACAGAGGTTTACATCCCTCATAGTTCAGATAAAACTTTTGTACACTTCAGGGTCTTTTGGGACAGTTCCAGTTTACATCCCTCATAGTTCAGATAAAACTAACTTTATCTCTTACAGTTTCTGTTGCAGGATTCCAGTTTACATCCCTCATAGTTCAGATAAAACTTACGGACTTTGCACATAAAACAACTCATGCAAAAGGGTTTACATCCCTCATAGTTCAGATAAAACAAGGTCGTTTATAATTATCTGTTTTCTTTCCTTAAGGTTTACATCCCTCATAGTTCAGATAAAACTTTATTTCACTAAGCAAGTTTATCATTGTCCCAAAAATGTTTACATCCCTCATAGTTCAGATAAAACTGAGTGTTTGCAGAATTTTTCTATAAATTCAATAGGCGTTTACATCCCTCATAGTTCAGATAAAACTTGAAGTCAAGGGCAAATCGCGACGTGCTAATAAAGGTTTACATCCCTCATAGTTCAGATAAAACTTGTTTGGGATGAACTGTTATCAAGCTTCTCAGGTGGTTTACATCCCTCATAGTTCAGATAAAACTTTTTCAATTTAGTAGCCGTGTTTACGAGAACGTTGTTGTTTACATCCCTCATAGTTCAGATAAAACACTTCTTGTTGCTTGAATGTAAGTATCTTGATAAGCGTTTACATCCCTCATAGTTCAGATAAAACCATAACAGCATACATACAAGTCCACCGACACAAGAGTTTACATCCCTCATAGTTCAGATAAAACGAAAGAGTTCAAGATGACACTTGAAGAATTTATAGAAAGTTTACATCCCTCATAGTTCAGATAAAACCCAATACATTGACTATCGCTTTTATCCCAAGATTGCATGTTTACATCCCTCATAGTTCAGATAAAACTTCACAAATATGATTTTGAATTAAAAACTATGACAATGTTTACATCCCTCATAGTTCAGATAAAACAAAGATAGAAACAAAGTTGTTGAATTATTGGGACAGTAGTTTACATCCCTCATAGTTCAGATAAAACAAATCCTGCCAATCAAATTGCATCAAAATAAGAACAGTTTACATCCCTCATAGTTCAGATAAAACCTTGCAATTACTTCTACAAATTTTATTTTCGCATTAGCGTTTACATCCCTCATAGTTCAGATAAAACGACAAAAAACAAAATAAAATACTTAGATTGTGTAGAAGTTTACATCCCTCATAGTTCAGATAAAACCAATACGGTTTATTAAACAATACATGCCAGACGTAGTTTACATCCCTCATAGTTCAGATAAAACAATGTACATACCTTACTGTTACCAACATTTCTTAACTCGTTTACATCCCTCATAGTTCAGATAAAACTTTACCAACTGACAGATGTTCATTTTCACATCTTTGCGTTTACATCCCTCATAGTTCAGATAAAACGAGTGTTTGTAAGTGTTATTGTCTGTACTTCACCTTCTGTTTACATCCCTCATAGTTCAGATAAAACTTTGAACAATGCACTAAAAACGTTCATATAGCAATTTTGTTTACATCCCTCATAGTTCAGATAAAACAAAGAATGCGACATAAGTCCAAGAACCTTTTACCGAGTTTACATCCCTCATAGTTCAGATAAAACTAAAAGCCATTTCTAACAAAAAGTCGCGTATAAAAGTTTACATCCCTCATAGTTCAGATAAAACTTGTATAAAAATTCAAGATTTTAGTATAAAAATTAAAAAGTTTACATCCCTCATAGTTCAGATAAAACTTACCTGATCCCAGTTAGAAACACCTAATGTAAAAAAGTTTACATCCCTCATAGTTCAGATAAAACTGTGCAACAGCAAATAAATGAGCTGTTAACAAAAGATTAGTTTACATCCCTCATAGTTCAGATAAAACTACATTCAAACAGACGCTTATAAAAATCTTCAAAATGTTTACATCCCTCATAGTTCAGATAAAACTTATCTACAACGCTAACCCTGTCGCCCAACAACAATGCGTTTACATCCCTCATAGTTCAGATAAAACTGTTGAATTTTTAAAAACTGTCGACACTTCTGATGCAGCGTTTACATCCCTCATAGTTCAGATAAAACTAACAATCTTTGAAGCATAAGATGATCATTTATATATGTTTACATCCCTCATAGTTCAGATAAAACTCAGTTGCTATTCCTTGAACCCATAATTATTTATTGCGTTTACATCCCTCATAGTTCAGATAAAACCAGGGTACCGGTAAAACATTAGTAGCTATTGCTCTTATGTTTACATCCCTCATAGTTCAGATAAAACTGCATATTATTGCTACAGTTCACGACGCTATTTTAAGTTTACATCCCTCATAGTTCAGATAAAACTATAAAAATTCACTTTCACTATTTATTTCTAAGATGGTTTACATCCCTCATAGTTCAGATAAAACAGGCGTATAATTTCAACTATATCATCGAGGGGTATTTGTTTACATCCCTCATAGTTCAGATAAAACCAACTTTTGAGACGCTAAAAAAACGGTCGGGAGTATGTTTACATCCCTCATAGTTCAGATAAAACAACGAAGAGGTATTCCTGACATCATAGGGTGTTATAAGTTTACATCCCTCATAGTTCAGATAAAACAAAGAAGTTGTTTATGAAGAAGAGTACAGAGATTCTAGGTTTACATCCCTCATAGTTCAGATAAAACTGATATCTCCGAAAAATCAGCTAAACCTTATCTTTCCGTTTACATCCCTCATAGTTCAGATAAAACTTGGTCAGCAGGGTTAGTCCCGCTGCCAATTGGCTTCGTTTACATCCCTCATAGTTCAGATAAAACCCATTAATAATAAATATCCTCTTTTCTAGGCTACATTTAAATTATAACCTATTAACAAATTTTTAACAACAAAAATAGATTGCAGCGAGGGGGCGGTTGGATTCTGTAAGGAGTTGGTAAAGAGTATTGAAGGTCTTGTAAGAAAAGAAGGCAGAAAGATTAAAATCATATTAGGCCTCGCTGCAAAATGGTTTAGTTTGGAAATGCACATTCAACCCTTGTTTTATTTTAAAACCTTCAAATTATAACAGAATCATAGTTTTTTTCTTGTCCTAAAACCTTTTTGTTGCATACAAGTTTATAATCCATCTCATAAAAATACACCGAATCTTCATCCTTTTCTATGACCGATAAAAGTTCCCGTTTGCATTTTTCAAGCTTGCCGTATGTAATTTCTCCTTCAAAAACTGAGTTTTGAACCCATGTGAAGTATTTTTTCAAAATTTTTCTTACCTTGTTGACTCTCTTTTCATTGATGTCGTATGTAACTATTACAAAGATGCTTCATCACTCCCCTGAGGAATAATTTACCACCATGCTTTGAGTGGTGAATATACCTGATCGCCTATAAAATGCTTTATCAGCTTGTAGCACTCAAGTCTTATAAATCCCTTATAGGAAACATTTCTATTCAGCTGTCTGTGACGAACTGTAGTCTCAAGCTTGCTTTGAAATTCTTTTAAAAATATTTTCTTCCCTTCTTGATTTAGATAACAATAATTTAAATCTTCATCAAAATGCTCAAGCTCTAACTGATGGTTATTAAGAAGCTTAAATATTACAGTATCAACAATCAATGGCTTGAAAATCTCAGAAATATCAAGGCTAAGCGAAAATCTCTTTTCGCTTGGTTCATGCAAAAAACTTATGCTTGGGTCAAGCTGAGTTTGATAAATTTGAGATAAAGTGTGACTGTAAATCAAGCTATTTCCAAACGAAATAAGAGCATTGATGGGATTTGTAGGTGGTCTTTTTTCTCTTTTTTCCATTGAAAAATCTTCTGGAAGAAATTGATTAAATGATTGATAATATATATTTCGAATTCGCCCCTCAAGTCCCATTAGCTCTGAAATACTTGATATATTAAACCTTCCTTTTTCCCACTCATCCTCAATTGCAATCAAATAAGCCTCAGCTTCCTTTCTTTCTCTCAAATTTCGCATCATATGGTATACTGCCGACTCGACAAAACAATATGCTAAAAATAATCTTTTTTCTCTATCAAGATAATGAAGGGCTTGCCTAACCACAACATCTCCAGACACATTTTTCTTGCGTGGCAAGAAACTCCCCGCATAAAAACCATAGTAGTTGTAAAAATGAAGAACAATACCGTATTGAGAGATATAGTTTAGAGCTTTTGTGTTCAAATCGACTTCTCCAAAGATGTGAATCTGTTCAACGTTTTCTATATCAATTGCCTTCTTTTCAGCACCCATTTCAAAATAAAGTGTATTTTCATGCCTTCTTAGTCTTCCATTTGAAGTAATATATAAGCTCTTTTGCATTACCATTTTACCCCCAGCAAAACTCAAAGTACGCGCACGACTTGCAAATCTTTTGTTTTTGCGCAGGCGGCGGAATAGATTTTGTTGTAATTTCTTCTATCTCTTTTAAAGCTTGCTTTACTTTTTCTTCGTACTCAGGGGTAAGTTTTAGCACCTCTTTTCTTTTTTCTTTTGGATAATTGATTATACCTTGCTTTTGAACTCCTTTTTGCTTGAGATAGTAAAGGTAATACATAACCTGCATTATGTCAGCTTCTTTCATTTTACTGCTATACTTTACTTCTCTGATACTGCCGTCTGACATTATGTCTATTGTGATTATGTTATCAATCAAGATTTCCTTACTTTTTTCTTTAGGATATGAGTATTCATGCAAAAGTCTTCCTAAAAGAACCTTATCTGATTTGTTTTCGAAGGTTATATTCTTGCTAAAAAGCCATAGTTTTCTTTTGCAAACATAAAGATAGTTAATTTTTATAGCCTGGAATTTTAGGTCTTGAAATTCTTGAGAATTTTCCATGCCAAATTTCACTCTCTTTTTTAGAGAATAAAACTATCTTCTATACTTTTCTCTTCTTCAGCTTTTATTAAGCCTTTCTCATTATTGTATACAAAATCATTGTTCAAATATACACCTGAAAGCCAACGTTTAAGTCTTCTTTTCCACTTACTATCCATCTCAATTTCAATTGTAAGTTTATTATAAACAGACTCTAAGTCTTTTGAACAAAAATGCATAACAATATATTTTGACAAGACACCCCTCTTAAATTGCGTAAAAAGCATCCTTTTATTTTCTTTGCCCTGTTCTATTGTTTTTATAAATTCTTGAATATCCTTTTTAAATTCTTCAAACTTGTTCTTGGGAATAATCTGTACACTATAAATTTCTCTAAAAATCTCTTCTGCTTCAGATTTTTTATCTGACATCAATCCACTATCTAATACAATAAGGGTATTGTAAAAATCCTTTAAATATCTACCTTTCTTTTTCATTGTAGAATAAAATAAAGTTACCAAAATGTACTTATCATATTCTGACAGTTCAATTTCTAACTGGTCTAATTTTGCTAACCAATCATGACTGAAAAGAAGAGAATTATAGACACTTTCTTTATTCTTACCTTTATCCTTTTTACCTTTATTTTTATTATTTTTTTGAACAAGGATTAAGTCTGCAAACTCCTCTCTAAAAAACTCCTCAATACCATCATCGTCAAATTCTTGTTGAAAAGTTTTGTCTAATAAGCTCCCCAAATTAGATTGATTATATCTTGCTTTCCACAACCAAGCAAGTGAAAGATTAATAAGTTCCTTTGTATAAACTCTCTGCCCGCCTGATTGCAAATTATTGCTATCAAATATAAGTACATTTACATTTGGCTCATTATGATATTCTTTTTCAAAAGCTCTAAAAGGGTAATCTAATTTTAATTTCTCATCATTGCTTTTATTGACAACTTCATTATTTTGATAAATATATCTTCTCAAAATTCTCCCCATTCTTTGGACTAAGCAGTCAAGCGGGCATATCTCTGTATACAAAAAATCTGCATCAATATCTAAAGAAGCCTCAACTACTTGGGTTGCAACAAGTATTTTGCCAATATTCTCGGTTTTAGGATTCTTAAACTCATTATTTATATAATCAAATTCTTTACTTTCTCTATCTTTCAAAGTAAATCTGGAATGAATAAGAAAAATTCTTTCTTTCAATTGTCCATCTGCACTATTTTTCAATTTATCATACACACTCTGCGCAAAACCTACAGTATTCAATATTATAAGTACTCTTTTGTTATTATTTGCTTTTTGCAAAATTTCTCTAATTATTTCATCAGGAATATCAAATTGCTCATTTTCGATTTTAATTAAATTTAGTTTTATTTTGTGTTTGTAAAGTTTACTAAATGCATCTTTTTCTTCCTCATAAATATTTATAGTATTTACATTATCATAAAAGTCAGGAATTACATCTTTTAAATAATCCATTACAAATTTTGGCATAGTAGCAGTCATTAAAAGAAATTTCCCACCCATTTTATATACCCATTCCATAAATTTTGCAATTATAGCACAAGCTTTTGGCGAATATGCCTGTATTTCATCAACTGCTATTCGGGAATATGAAAGAGAAACAAATATCTTTTCAAATCCAGGAGGCCTCAATGCATATGGAAAAAATTGGTCTCCTGTTGAGATTATTACAGGATATGATAGTTGTTTTGAAAGCTCATACAACTTTATTGAGCCAGTTTCATCTGAATTTTTATCCAACAAATAAATATCAGCATCTGAATGCAAAAGCCCTGTCTTGTCACATCCAAATACATTTTTAGCTCTTTCAAAAGTGTTATTTACTGATGCTCTGAGAGGTAAAGTATAAAAAAGCTTTTCTCCTGATGACCATAAAAAAGCAAACTCTGTTTTACCATAACCTGTTGGTGCTATTAGAATAACGTTTTTTTCTGAACATTTTTCTAACTCTTTAAATTGCCAAGCATTATCTCCAATTTTACTTGAAATAGTTTTAGCAACATATTCTTTTTCTGGTGCATCAATTTCAACATTTTCTAACTCTTCTTCTGCTCCCTCTTCTTCGCACCACGAAGCAAAATGGTCGCAACGCTGTAAAATCCCTGATATAAAAATCCATTCTTTTTTAACTTCACCCCTGAGTGGATGATAGTCAAATTTGTAAGGAGGAACTACTAAATTCACAAAAAGTCTGTGGTTTAAAATAGCTTTCAGCCATGTCATATTAACATTGATTAATTCTTTATATCCATCATAATTTGAAAGCTTTCCAAACTCTTTAGCAAGATTTTCTTTTAATTCATCTTTCCATTCATGAATTACCTTTTCACACACCTGTTTCAATTGCTTATTTTCTAAAGAAATTATCTCATCAAAATTATCTCTCCAATGATGATACGCAATCGCTGAAATTATATAATTTAAATATTCTTCACTATCAAACTTTTCTTTTAGCTTGTCTATATTAATCCAAAAAACAGAAAATAATGAATGTGGAATTTCATAAATCACATCCCTTGGATAATATTCAATATTTCCTAAAGCTTTTATTTGAAAAGATGGCAATACTTTCCCCAAATCATGAAGAAATATTGCAACTTCAGTCGCATTCAAGATAAATTGATTATCTGAAAATTTCTTTTTAAAAAAGTTAAAAACCTTTAGTACATCAGAGACATGGTCTGATAAAGTAACTATTTTATTATTTTTCTCATCCACCGACTTTGCCCAAATTTCACTCATCTTTACCCTCCTCAAGGTCGGCTAAAAATACAGGGATATTATCTTCTGTATCAAAATAAGTAGTAATATCACCAAAATCCCCATTATTTAGTTTCACTTTGACATATCTAAAGTTTCTAACTCCATTCTGAATTTTATAAAAAGAAGTTATATTGTAAGCCAAGCCATTAACCTTTTTAAAGTCAAAATTTCCATCAAATCCAAAAACTTTTTCAGGAACCCAGAAAAAATTTTTGTAGTTTCCATTAATTTTATCAATTATCAAATCAACATATCTTATATCTTCAATTAATATCCAGTCTTCAGCTCTGCCTAAATGTATAACAGAAGTTCTATTGATAGGATTTTCAAAACTACTTTTTATAATATCCAAAAACTCTTTGTCACAATGATACAAATAAATTAAAATTCTTACGTTATGCAAAACATCTGCAATACATGGCATCTGCCCACCGATGTGTTCAATGTGGCCACCAACATATCGATTTGTTATAGAGCCAAACCTTTCTATATGATTTCCTATATTCAGGTTTCTCAACCAAAAGTATTCTTCAACTTTGGTTTCAAAATTTCCACAAACTCCCATTTTAATTTGTTTCAATTTGTGATATAAACATTTGCAGTTTTTATTTACACAAGGCTCCTCTTGCCCTGGTATATTCTTAATACCAAGAACATTTGCTATCAAACCTAAAACCGTCGAATAAGGTGGAATAGGGTATGTATGTCTTCTTTGATAACTAAATGGTATCCTAAAATGTGCTTGCGGTTGATATATCTTCATTTTTAAAGTATAAATAGAATTTTTAGTCTCTTTCATTTCTCTTCCCTTCCTGATTATTTGCCTATGGATGGACTGCTTGTTGTATTATTCATCATCCAAGACTTTTAAAAATTCATCCCAATTTTCGGTTACTTCAAACTTACCCAACTTGCTTGTATTGAAAATCAATTCTTTCTTTCTTTCTATCTGCATTCTTTCACAATCCATCAAAAATACTTTGTCCACTATCCAGCAATTTTTTAAACAATCATTAACACCTATAACTCTGCCCCTTTTTGCACCTGAAACTGGTTCTATCTCAATATATGGGTGAAATACTGGTGAAGGAACTTTTACATAACCCGCAATCAAAAAAAGTGGGACTATAGTATTTGCTTCTCCACTTGACTGAGCATAAAGCCCATCTTTAATAGCTTCAAGAATTTGCTTTATACGGGTTAGTTTTTCTTCTTTGTTAACTTCAAAAATTATTTTATATTTTTTCTTGTTACCATCTAATTCTATTTTGTCATATCTAATAATACCTTTCTCAACCCTATATACTCTTTCATCAAGTTGTTCAATATATGATACTTGCTTTATTTTATCTTCAGAAAGTATAATCTTTATAATTCCGTCTTCAACTTTTGGCTCATTTTCAACAATCCATTCATCCTTACCCAATACATCTGTATCAATAGTAAAACTCAATTTATAAAAAGATATATGTTCTTCTTTGCTATATGGATTAGGTGATATGTCATCAATACCTTGCTTAATTCCTCTATTAACAAGATCATGGTTTGCGTAAAAAGACATATCTCCATCATACAAATTTAATCCTATAGCTTTTGTTATCCCTAAGGGTGCTTTTCGTGTAATTGAGGCTTGTCCTTTTATAGTATACATATATCCAAATACGTCAAGCTCTGGACTTGACAAAATATCATCTTTTGTTATATCGAATTGGATAACTTTTGTTTCATCCTGTTTAGCTACTGTTACCAAAGCCTCTTTCCATCCAAATCCTTTTTTTAATGTTTCAAAGAGATAATGTCTTATACCTGGTTTGCCTATATAACTTACTGTTTCTAAATCTCTTTTCAATTTCTTAATTGACAATATATTACCACCAATTTTTTCGTCTCTGTTCAAAGCCCAAGCTTCAATAACAGCTGTTAAAGTTATATGCCTTGTGTAAATTTTTGTATCAAGATGCATCTTTTAACCCTCCTTATTTTTTTCCTTATTCTTTTCCTTCTCTTCACCTAACAATCCACTTAAAAATGAATATACCATCACTTTAAAGCTTTCAACAGAATACTTTGGACTAAAAGCTTTTACAAAATCTTTGCCAACTTCCTCTTGTGCATTTACAAATTCTCTCAGAATAATATGAAAAACTTCTTCTCTCTTTCCTAACCTTGTTAATTCAAGAACTCTGAAAGTTATTGCTCTGGGCACTTTTTTGTCTTTATCAAAAAACCTATCATAAACCTTACTTTTTCTTAAATTTTCTCCATACCATCTTAACCTTTCACAAAGTTCACTAACATTCTGTAAAGAAAATTCCTTATACAAACTCCAAAGTTTAATTTTGTCTTCTCCTTTCGCATTATTAGCTGCCCATTCTAACATTTTTTCCAGTTCAAATCCAAGATTCTTGTATGAATTAATTGTCTTTGCAAAATCCTCAAATTTAATTTTATTATGAAAAATCGATTCTTCTAATGCTCTCTTAAGCTCATCAAAATTAAACCTCTCATTCATATCAGAGCCTCCTTTTTTGTTTTTCCATTATCAATAGATAAAGTTCAAAAAGATTTTGAGAAATTTTTATTAAATCATTTTTTTCTTTAGCTAATCGAAAGTAATGAGCAATAAACTTATCATCTTCGTCTGATTCATCATCATTTCCTTTGTTACTTTCTCCTGACAGTTTTTTTAAGGCTATCTTAAAAACCTTTTCACCAATTTCCATAATTCTTCCATAATTTTGATTTAATACTAAATTTAAGATGCTCGTTTCTCCAATTTCACTCAATATGCTTGAAATTTTTCGATTCAAAAGTAACGAAATTACCTCATGAGGTAAACTATAAAAATCTATCTTATATTTTGGTTTCCCTTTAATTTTAAACATTAATTTGCTGACAGCTTCAATATTCATCATAGTCCATTTCCCAAGCTGAATATTTGTTTTTAATGCCATCTCCATTACAGACATTCCCAATAACCTTCTTACATCAGCTGTTTTTGCTTTCTCGTTAACAGCTTTGATATACTTATTCAAATACCACATCACTTGAAATGATTGAGCATTTATAAAAATTTCTGAACCGTCTTCAAGCTTAGTAAGAGCCAAATGATGATGGATAATAAAATATAAACATATCGGACAGATTCTTAACGATGTACTATTATTCCAAAATGAGTTTGGAAATTTTCCTACCGACGATCCTAATAAAGAAGAATGCATTAAGTCAAATTTAAAAAGTCTTTTTTCTAATTTGCTGTTTTCATCTGGCTCTACAGCTCTTTCAATTCCGCAAAAATCACATCTATGAGTAACTCTATTATTAGTTATAGAAAATAAATTTAGTAAAATTGTTATAAATTCTTTTCTATCTCCTTGTTGTACAAGGTTACGATATAGCATTTCATTGAAAAATAATTTATCAAAAGCTTTAATAAGTTTATAACCAAATCTCCCCATTGCAGCAAAATATTCTTTATGCTTTTCATTATTACTTTGTTCTTTTTTTTCATCATTTTTCTTATTCTTTTTTTCTAACCATTCTTCAATATCATCATTCTCAGTTAAATACTCTACATAATAAACTAAAGATTTAGGTATATCTTCTTTACCTATTTTGACAGGTTCAAAAATTGCTTTATCTATAGCTAAACTACCATCTTCATTTAACCAACTTTCAACTACATCCTCACCTAATTCCCTTGAAATAACACTTAAAAATCCAATCACCGAAGCATTATAGAGCCAATTACCTGGATATAATATAAGCTTATCCATTTTTCTTACCTCACCACCTCTACAAACCCAAACCCTTGACCCCGTCTAAATCCTATGCCGTTTTGATACAGTTCTTTTAAATCCTCTGGGTCTCCTGATAGTTCAAACAAACCAGAAAATCCTGTCAAAAACATTATATCTTTGCCTGTTGTTTCAACAAACTCAGAAATTCTGTGTTTTACAACAATCTTTTGAATATTTATTGGTCTGAAAGTCAACCTCTTTTGCAGTCCTTTGTTTTGCCCTCTCAAAAGACGAATATTTCTTATCCCAAAGTCAACAACTTCATTAAAAATGTCCTCAAAACCTTCATCGTAAGGCAAAACTGGCACCTTTTTGTTGCCTTCTTTTTTCTCAATCAAAATTGGAGCAAATGTTTTGAACATCATAGTTGATCTAAATTGTTCTGGTTCTCTTACCAAATACATTCTCTTTAATTCAATTTTGCAGTTTTCTGTTAAGTGGCATGGATAGAGGCGATTGTTGAGTAAGCTATTGTACATGTTTACAAAAAATTCATAGTCGGATGTGGAAATATTTAGCATAATATCTCCTCTGAAAAAAACTGTATCATCTTGAAAGTTCATATTGGGAAGATTAACTGAAAAAACAAATGGCTTTTGCCATTTATTCTTTTTTTCACCCCACCAGTAAATTCTATTAAAGTAGTCTTTGTCATATAGAGAAAGGGCACTTTTTAAAAAACTCATAAAAATAGTTCTGTAGTAAACTGGAAGACTATGTCCCTCACTTTGATTTTCAATCACCTTAAAAATGAACTTTGCTCTCACGTACAATATCCCACCTTTTTTAATATTCTAATCTGTATGATGTCATTAAATTATATATTTCGACATTAATTGCTAAAATCCTTCTTTATTTTTGAAAAATTTTAAAATTTTTAGATGCTTGAAAGATAGTTTATGGCATAAATTTATTCTCATATTTTATTATTTTATTTCAAAACTAATCTGGCTTTTTAAGCAAAAAATTTTTTTGAAATTTTTTATTATTTTTTGCTACTATATTTATAGTTAAATCTCTTTTGGAGTGAAAATTATGGAAAAAGCCAATCAGTTTATTACAAAGTATGTATATCTTTTTGCAATAACAAGCCTTGTCTTTCCAATATTTATTATGCTTTCTTCAATGGTAGCTCCAGTGGACGTATCCAATATTTTTTTGGCATTTGTGGTCATGGACATTTTGTTCTTGCTAATACCACATCTTATTCGCACAAAAAGCAAGGGAATGTGGGAAAAGATTTTAAATATTTTGTTTATAATAATAGTCCCACAAGGTTTTGCGTTAATTGTGTTAAAGCCATACGGTTTTTTTGAAATGTTTCTCGGGCAAGTTTTTTGCATGGGACTTTATATACACTCATATTTAATATTCGAAAAAGAACAGGTCTCCCTTTCACTTGGAGCAATCTTAGCAGGTCTTTGGGCTATAATAATCGTGGGAGCAGTATCAAGTTTTATGAACATCCCAAGAAACATTACAAACCAATATACCACCTATTCAATAATATTTTTGGTGACAAGTGTCTATCTCATAAACAGGGTTAACTTGGAAAACCTGTTGAGCAGAAGATATAGAAGAAAAAATAGCATATCAAACAGTATAAGTTATATTAACCTATTTTTGAGTATTGGATTTATCGTAATACTTCTTCTTCTTTTCAAGTTCAAAGGACTTGCACCATATATTGTTTCATTTATTGTGGAAGTGGTAAAGTTTTTGCTCAAAGTAATAAAGAAAATCCTTGACTTTTTAAACTCTTTGTTTGCCACAACAAAACCACAGACAGATACAAAAAATGGATTAGAAGAATTTCTTAAAACAATGAGACCTGCAAAAAAGAGCTTGTTTGCTCAAATCCTTGACTTTATTGGTTATGTTCTTGCATTGTCAATTTTGGGATTTTTGATATACAAGGCATTAGGGATTCTTGTAAATATATTGAAACAGATGATGGCAAACTTTTTGCTCTTTTTGAATAGCATTGCTAGTAATCTTCAGATTGAAGAAAGAGGGCAAAACTATACAGATGTAAAGACATTTATCTTTGCAAAAAAATCCAAGCATCAAAAACTCAAAAACGTTAAAGCTAAAAAAGTACATTTTGAAAAAATTAACGACTTAAATTTGCGACTTCGAATCATCTTTAAATTTACAATGGAATATTTTTATCACAGAAAAAATTATGTGCTCAAAAGCTCTTACACCCCACTTGAGATGGGAAAGACTATCTCAAAAGGTGAACTTTTAAATGCTGATGTTGTGAACAAGCTTGTTGAAGAATATAACAAAGTTAGATATAACAGGGAATATAAGGTATTGTCTACCGAAAATTTTGAACGTTTTTTGAAAAACCTCAAATAAATCTATTACTTCAAACTTGCATACAAAAAGCAAAATCCGAATAAGTTATTTATTGAGAGATTAAAGCGCTAATTTTGAGAAAGCAGATGAGATTTAAAAGATATATCCTTGTGATAATAGAAAGAACAAAGCTATGCAAGTTCTTTATACCCTTTCTTGCTCTTTTTTGCTGTATTACATTACTGCTTGTGTATCTTTTCTACAATCCGAAACCAAAAATAAAAGAAGCTGCCAGCCAAACATTATCATATGTTGCTATTATTTTCGAAGATGCTGGAATGGATGAGGAAGAAGTACAAAAGCTTTTGAGTATAAACGTACCGTTTGATATTGCCATAATTCCTTTTTTGCCTTTTTCAAACAAGATATCACTTGCCTCTTATGAAAAAGGAAAAGAAGTTATTCTTCACCTATCGATGGAACCTGAAGATCAAGATACCATTTGGCTCTGTCCAAGAAGTATAATGAATTCAACGCCAGATGATGAGATTGAAAAAATTTTCAAAGATGCTCTGGCAAATGTAGCATATAGCAAAGGACTGAGCATTCATCTTGGTACACTTGTCTGCAAAAATGAAAGAATAGTAAAAAAGCTTTCTGCTATTGCTAAAGAAAATAATTTGTTTATAGTAGACTCTACCTTTTCCTCAGAGTCACTCTTTGCAAAAATAGGAAAGCAGATGGGACTTCAAGTAGTCATACCAGACATTGTACTTGATTCAAGAAATGAGCTAAAACCAATACAAGACAAGTTTAATCTTCTTTTTAACATAGCAAAGAAGAAAGGATTTGCAGTGGCAATAGGTCACCTTGGAACAGATGGTGGTATCACAACAATTGAAGCATTCAAGCAGACCATTCAAAAGGCTGAAAAAGAAAATATAAA
The DNA here is from genome assembly GCF_000166775.1 of Caldicellulosiruptor kronotskyensis 2002. Classification (NCBI taxonomy): domain Bacteria; kingdom Bacillati; phylum Bacillota; order Caldicellulosiruptorales; family Caldicellulosiruptoraceae; genus Caldicellulosiruptor; species Caldicellulosiruptor kronotskyensis. The sequence continues at coordinate 2,686,963 of NC_014720.1, forward strand.
GTTTGTATTTGTTTCAGAGATTTTAAAGTTTCAAAAGGAAAATATTAAGTAATTTTAATTGAATCTTTCTTTTCACCGCAATATAATTAATATTCAGAAACACAAAAGAATAAGAAGCGGAAAGGAGATAAAAGAATAAAAGACATGAAGAAAAACCTTGTTGCAGTTTTGATAACACTTGTCTTTTTCACAAATCTATTTTCTTTTATCAAGGCACAAGCATTGCAGAGCACACCAGAAAAACCTTTATTTGCCGCAAAACCAAAAGGAAACTATATTGAGATTTTGAGGGGAAGTCAAGCTATTGCCAAGATATTGCCACCCGAACTGTTAAATGAATCTCCAGCAAAAAAGGAAGAGACACAAACAATTCAGCTATCGTTTATTGAAAATGGGGTGGTTAACTGGAGGATTGAAAAAAGTGAACCTTCAGACCTTTTATTTTTGTCAGACGGCAAAAATAAAACTTTAAAGCTTAACTTTCATACATTAGATGCATTTTATAAAATAACCTCGCCATATATTGCTTTCAAAGACCAATATCAATCTGCCCGGCTTACCTTCAACTACAACTGTGAATTTAAAAGATTTCCCCAGCTCAAAGATGATGAAACAATCAATGTAGAAATCTCTATTTTTTCTGAAAACAAAACAAAAATACTGGTGCTTCCTGAAAAGATAAAAGTAACTTCTGGCAAAGGGACATTTAAAACCTCTTTTTCTATCCCGGTGGATAGTAGGTATATAAGTTTTGAGATTTCTCAGACAAGCCACAATTTAATAAGCTGTGAGTTTGAAAATTTCAAGATAACTCTTATAAAACCTTCAAAGTACACCTTCTTACTGAAAAATGTTCAGGTTTACAACAACTATATTGAGCAGGAGTTTGAAAATGGCTTTCAAAAGCTTACCAGAAGAATATTTGTCTCATCCTCTCAGGATGTTGTAAATGTAGAAGAGACTTTAAAAGCAAAAGAAGACCATCAAGTTTTCAAAGAATACTCCTTAGTTGAATTTGAGTCAAGACCCCTTTTTATTCTTAAAAGAGATTACAAGCTCGAAAAATTTGCAAAACCGATGTATGTTACAGATTCCCTTTCAGATTTTTATTTAAAGCTTGAGAACTGTGCTATAGGTTATGCAAATAATTATGATTCAATCGAAACATATAACCTGAAAAATAAGGCAAATGTATTTATGTTTCTTTCAAATTCTGATGATATAAAGTATTTTGTGATTGGGAAAAACAAAGAACATATATACACCACTACACAGCTTTTTAGAAAAGGATTTGAAAAGACATATGTATATTCAATTTTTCCAGCAGAATACACATATTCGATAAAATCAAGGTCGCCAAACGCTACAAAAGCTATTTTAATATTTTCTCATCACTCTGACTCAAATATGATATCAATCATAAAAGCTATGATGTTTGGCACAACAGATACCAAAGACCCTTCTTATATGAAAAAGGGATTTGTAGGATATAAAATACCAATAACATGGGGATTCTTCTACAAATCAGTAAAAGGAATACCTGGATTTGATAATCCAGAGTACAAAAAACTCATAGAGTTTTTAGCTCAAAAGAAAATAGAAGTGGCTTTGCACACAGCATCACCAGTTGCCAAAGAAAATACTGTTGAGCTTATAAAAAAAGCACTGGAAGATACAAGCTATTTAAAGCTTGATGACTGGATTGACCACAGTCTATCTGACGGCACCCGAAGTGCAGCTTTAAAGAGCGAAGGTGCTATTCGTGGTAGCAAAAACTATTCATTTGACCTTTTTTTGAAACACGGGTACAAATACTGCTGGTCGTACCTTGACGTAAAGCTTGACACTCTCAATATGCTTCAGCCTGACAAGGTTACATGGCATCCGCAGATTTTTTTCAAAAACTACAACTTTGGAGAAGGTGACTCGCTTTACCAATGGAACTCGGTAAGATTCAGAAATCTTCCAAAGATGCTTTCTTCACCTCAGCTTGACAAACTTGTAAATGAAAATGGAGTGTGTATTATTCATGACTATTTTGCACACCCTATGCAGAAAAATAAACTTTTTGTTGTGAGAAACAAAAACGTATATATCTCGCCGCAGTTTGATAAAAGTCTAAGACTTATTGCAAACCTTATGAGCAAAAAACTTTTGTGGGTACCAACAGTAAAAGAGTTTATTGAATATGAAATAGCTCTCAAAAACGTGCAAATAACGCCGCTTGACTCAACAACCCTTGTTATAGATAACAAAAACTACTCTGAAATGAGAGGTTTTACACTTATTTCACTTTTGCCCAATGGTCAGGAAAAAAGAATTATTATTGACTTACTTCCAGGTATAAACCTCATCACGGTTCACTAAAAAACAAAAGGGGCTTTAGGAGTCAATTTTTCGCCTAAAGTCCCTTTTCCTCCTTTTAATTTCAGCTAATATTTTATTCTCCAGCTGAGATAACAGCTTCATACTTCTCAATCACAGCTTTTTGAACCATGTCTCGCGTCTCCTGGTTTATTGGATGAGCAATATCTTTAAATTCGCCCTCAGGTGTTTTGCGGCTTGGCATAGCAATGAAAAGCCCGTTTTGCCCCTCGATAATTTTGATGTCATGAACAACAAAACAATTGTCAAATGTCACAGATACAATAGCCTTCATTCTTCCTTCGTTTGTAATCTTTCTAATCCTAACATCTGTCACCTGCATAAGTCCATCCTCCATGTTAAAATTTAATGTTGTTATTTTATATAATTCTCCACTTTTTAATCTTTCCCTTTATCATTTTTAACAAAAATTTCTTTCTATTTGGTGCATTTTGTATAATTTTTATGAAATAACCTGAGGGTTGATAGAAAAGATAATTTTTTTATTTTCGGCATCAAGTTCCTCAAGAATCAAGAGGCTTTTGTAATCCACATCAACAGACTTTTTGTCTTTTGTTGCAATGAGCACCCCAACACCAACTAAACTTGACTCAAACTCTGAAAGTAATTCTTTCATGCCTCGCACTGTTCCACCGCCGCGCATAAAATCGTCTATAAACAGTACCTTTGCACCTCTTTTTATAGACTTTTTTGCCATTGTCATTGTTTCAATTTTACCAGTTGTACCAGAAATATACGAAATATTGACAGTTGATCCTTCTGTAAACTTGCTTGAGTTTCTCGCAACAACCAAAGGTTTATTGAAATACTGGGCAACATACGATGCCAAAGCTATACCTTTTGCCTCAACAGTGGCAATGTAATCTATATCTTTTTCTAAAAATAACCTTACAAATATTCTGGCAGCCTTTTTTATAATTTCAGGATTAAAGACAATGTCGTTTATATATACAAACCCGCCTGACACAATTCTTTCAGGATTTTGCAAATCATTTTTGAGAAACTCTAAAAACTCCAGTTCTTCCTCTTTTTTCATAATAGGAATATAATAAACTCCACCCGCAGCACCGCTAACTGTTTCAAGCCTTCCCTGCCCTGTTTGCTCGAATATTTGAGATATCAAATCTATATCCTCACTCAATGTGGATTTTGCGCAGCTGAGTTTTTCACAAAAAAAAGTAAGACTAAAAAGTTTCATCGGATTTTGCACAAGTGTGCTTGTTATAAAAATGAGCCGCTCTTGTTTACCAATCTTTTGCAAAAAAGACACCTCCAGAAATACAAAAGAACAAGGAATACTTTTAATATTAAAATATTTATTGTAAATAATTATATCACAACTTCCGAATGATACAAAAATTTTTTGAGCGAACGTTCGATTTTCACACCACCACAAACTGACTCATATATAGATTATAATAAAACCCTTTCTTTGCCAAAAGCTCATCATGTGTACCCTGTTCGATAATTTCACCATTTAATATGACAAGGATGAGGTCTGCATTTCTAATAGTCGAAAGCCTGTGGGCTATTACAAAACTTGTTCTTCCCTGCATGAGCTTTAGCATTGCGCTTTGGACAAGCTTTTCTGTTCTTGTATCGATGTTACTTGTTGCCTCATCTAATATAAGAATTGCAGGGTCAGACAAAATTGCTCTAGCTATAGCCAAAAGCTGACGCTGACCTTGGCTTAAGTCCATTCCGTTGTCTGTAAGCACTGTATTATAACCATGCGGAAGATGCTTTATAAAATCATGTGCGTTTGCCATCTTTGAAGCTAATATCACTTCATCGTCAGTGGCTGAAAGTTTTCCATATCGAATATTTTCTTTCACAGATTCTGAGAATAAAAATGTATCTTGAAGAACAATCCCAAGTTTTTTTCTGAGACTTTGCCTGTTTATCTTTCTTATGTCAGTACCATCAATTAAAATCTGACCACTGTCGACATCATAAAATCTGCTAAGCAAATTTACAATTGTAGTTTTACCGCTTCCAGTTGGACCAACCAGTGCTACCATCTGCCCAGGTTTTACTTTGAAGCTGATATTTTTAATAACAGGCTGACCTTTTGTATATGAAAACCACACGTTTTTGAATTCAACTTCGCCTTTGATGTCTTTCAGGTCAATTTCATCTTCTAAAGAGGTCTCTTCTTCCTCATCCATTATCTCAAATACTCTCTCTGCTGCGGCAAATGCAGATTGAATTTGATTGAACTGGTTTGCAAGCTCGTTGAGTGGCCTTGTAAACTGTCTTGCATACTGAATAAAACTTGCAATTGTGCCAACTGTTATAAAACCTTTTAGTGCCAAAAAACCCCCTGATGCCGCAACAATGATAAACGCAAAGTTGTTCAAAAGGTTCATAAGAGGCGGAATAATTCCTGAAAATATCTGTGCTTTTATTCCAACCTGTGTTAGTTCCTTATTAACTTTTTCAAACTTTTTAATTTCTTTTTCTTCTCTTGAAAAAACCTTTATAACCTTCTGACCTGTTATATCTTCTTCAATTATGCTATTTAAACTTCCCAATAGCTTTTGGTTTTGAGAAAACAACTTTCTTGTTCTTGATGCGATAAGATTAGTAAGCCAAAACATAAGCGGCACAACTGTCAATGTTAAAGCTGTCAAAACAGGGCTTAATAAAAGCATAACAACAATCGAACCTGTAATTGTTATAATACTTGAAAATATTGAAGTCAAGCTTGCGTTCAATGTGTTTGTGACAACGTCAATGTCGTTTGTGAGTCTCGACATCAAATCCCCGTGCGCTCTTGTGTCAAAAATTTTTATTGGCAGTTTTTGAAGTTTTGAAAAAAGTTCATTTCGCATCTTAAAAACAACTCTTTGCGAAATTACCATCATACCATAGCCCTGAAGATAAGCAAAAATTGAATTGATAATGTAAATCCCTATCATTGCCAAAACTATTTTATAAAGTCCATTAAGTTTTCTGGGAATTATATAATTGTCTATAGCTTTTTGAATCAAAAGGGGAGAGATAATCTGCAAAATTGCACCTATTGTGATAGTTAAAAATATTCCTAATAGCAAAAGCTTAAACTCTCTAAAATATCCCCATAACCTTTTTAAAGTAGCTTTCAAATCCTTAGGTTTTGCACCTTTGGATGAAAATCTGTGCCCTGGTCCTCTTCCCGGCACAGGACCTGGTCCAAATACAGGTGGCTGAAATGTAGATTGTTGTCTCCTATCAGGCAATTTTGCCTTCCTCCTCTCCAGTTTGAGTTAAGTAAATCTCTCTGTATATTGGACAGTTTTTCACAAGTTCATCATGTGTGCCAATTGCAACAATTCTACCTGCGTCCATAACAATTATCTTGTCTGCATGTTTTATTGACGATATTCTCTGGGCTATTATAAATGTTGTTGTCCCTCTCATGTACTCTTTAAGAGCTGCTTGAATCTTCTTTTCAGTTGCCATATCAACAGCAGATGTGCAATCATCTAATATTAATATTTTAGGCTTTTTCAAGATTGCTCTGGCAATCGAAATTCTTTGTTTTTGTCCACCAGAAAGGTTTACCCCGCGCTCAGACACTTCTGTGTCATACCCTTTTTCAAAACTCATGATAAAATGGTGAGCTTGCGCTGCCTTTGCAGCTTGTATTATCTCTTCCATAGTGGCATTTTCGTTGCCCCATGCAATGTTCTCTTTTATAGAACCCGTAAATAGAATTGTGTCTTGTAAAACTATGCTTATGCTCTTTCGCAAAACCTCAACATCATAGTCTTTTACATTTATATCGTCAATCAGCACTTCGCCTTCTTGAACATCATAAAGTCTTGGAATTAAACTTACCAAGGTGGATTTACCAGAACCGGTTGTACCAATAATCCCAACTATCTCGCCAGGATTTGCAACAAATGATATATTTTCAAGCGCCGGACTTTCTTCATCTTGGTTGTAGTAAAAGGTTACATTTCTAAATTCTACCTTGCCAAATTCAATTGGTTTTTTAATGGCGTTTTCTTTGCTTTTGACATCAATGCTGCAATCCAAAACCTCGTTGATTCTTTCTGCAGATGCGCTTGCTCTTGTGATAAATAAGAAGATATTTCCTATCATCATGAGAGAAAACAATATTTGCATAGTGTAATTTATAAACGCCATGAGCTGCCCAACCTGAAGGTGTCCATATTTTACTTCAAACCCGCCAAACCAAACAACGCCAACCATCGCCATATTCATGACAAATCCAAAAAGAGGCATTGTTATTACAACAACCCCAAAAGCTTTCAAAGAGGTTTGTAAAAGGTTCTGGTTGGCATCATAAAACCTTTTTTGTTCATGTTCGTGTCTGACAAAAGCTTTTACAACTCTGCTTCCCAAGAGATTTTCGCGCATCACAGCGTTTACCCTGTCTATTCTTTTCTGGAGCTGGGAAAATAAAGGAAAGCTAAATTTTATCATGAAGTAAAAAATAAGTATTACAAATGGTATAGAGACAAATAATACCAAAGATAGTTTTGGGTCGATTGTGAGAGTCATTATAATCCCACCTATGAACAGAAGAGGTGCTCGCACAACAATTCTCAGCATCATCATGACAACATTTTGGATCTGAACAACATCATTTGTGAGTCTTGTAATCAAAGTTTCTGGTCTGAACCTGTCTACGTTTTTAAAAGAAAAAGCCATGACTTTTTTGAAAAGTTCACTTCTCAAATCATATGCAAAGTTCTGGCTTGCAATGCTTGAAAACACAACACAGCCACCGCCACCAACCATCCCAATTAAAGCTGCTAAAATCATTATTAGACCTGTTCTTAAAATATATCCTATATCTCCTCTTTTGAGCCCAATATCAATTATCTTCTCCATAAACCTTGGCTGCATTAGGTCCATCAAAACTTCCAAAAGCATAAAAAGCGGAGCTAAAATCACTGCCCACTTATAAGGTTTTAAATACTTAAAAAGTTTTATCATCTTTCCTGCTACCCTCCTTTTTTTCTAAACAACACCCTATCATTTTCAATACAAGCGTTTTTAACCTTTTGAGCAAGTACCACAGCTCTTCAATTTCATCCTCAGAAAGTCTTGAAAGGTTTTTCTCTAAATTTTGGTTTACCCACTGGGTATGAAGACTTAAAAGTTCTTTGCCTTTTTCTGTTGTCTGCACTATTGAAATTCGTCTGTCAGACTCATCTTTAAGCCTTTGAACATATCCTTCTGCGATAAGCTTATCTACAATAGGTGTAAGGTTTGGTGCTGAAATGTTAAGCCTTTTTGCAAGCTCAGACATGTTCATAGGTCCAAAAACGTCTGTGATATGCAAAATGTGAATAAACCGTGGTGGCAGTCCATATTTTTCTGAAAATTCGTCTTTTTTTAAAATATTCTTTGTTATCATTGGAAAAAGAGACAGCATGTTTTCTGCAATCTGATTTATCATCTCTTTTGAAATATTCATATTTTCACCACTCCTTTTAAAATAATTTGATAATCCTGAAAAAAAGTAATATAATATTTTTAAAATTTACCTTTTCAACATGTCGTGAGTTTAAAATCGTTATTTAAATATAAATAATAAAAATGCTATAAGTCTGTAGTATCAGTACTTATAAGCATTCAAAATAATTATTTTCATATAATAATTATACTACTATAACCAGTTTGAAGTCAAAAATATTATATACAAAGGAGAATTTAAAATATGACGGGGCTTGGAACTATAGTAAATGCACTTGCCGTTATTGTAGGCTCCACTTTGGGACTGATCTTAAAATTTGGGATACCAGAAAGATTTAAAGCAACAATTATGCAGGCAATATCTCTTTCTGTTATTTTTATTGGAATTTCTGGAGTATTGCAGGGAATTTTTAAAGTACTTTCAAATGGCAAGATAGACAGGCAGTTTATAATGCTTATGATTTTTTCTCTTGTGATTGGCGGGCTTGTAGGAGAAATTTTGAGAATTGAAGATTTTTTGGAAAAGCTTGGCGATAGAATTAAAAAGGCTGTATCAAGCATGATAAAATCAGAAAATTCAACATTTACAGAAGGTTTTGTCACAGCAAGTCTTGTATTTTGTGTTGGAGCTATGGCTATTGTAGGAAGCCTTGAAGATGGGCTAAACCACAACTTTAGTATTCTTTTTGCAAAATCTATTTTAGACGGTGTAACCTCCATAATATTTTCAGCAACACTTGGAATTGGTGTTATGTTCTCAAGCGTTGCTGTGCTTTTATATCAAGGAAGCATAACACTTTTAGCAGGATTGATAAAACCATTTTTGACAGACACAGTAGTTTTGCAAATGTCAATGGTAGGTTCTGTTTTGATATTCGCAATTGGTCTTAATATGCTTGGTGTATCAAAAATTAAAGTTGGCAATCTTCTCCCTGCAATATTCGTGCCCGCCTTTTATTATGCAATAACTACCTTGATATGAAATGAGATAAAATAAAGGGTATAATTGTTAATAGGGGTGTAAATCTTTCTTAAGCAAGTTTTGTCGGTAACCGGCACCCGACTAATAAAATGCCGGCTCGTAAGTTCTCAAAAAAGAGCCCTCATTTACAGAGGGCTCTTATTCTATATATTCTAAAAAAGGGGAAATAATCCGTGAAACCTCAACTCCACTTTTTATCCAAACTCCTCAACAAAGAAAGGGGCGGAGGCAAAGGATAGAGTTCCTTTGCGCTTTTGCCGCCCCTTCCAAAATCTATTCTAAAAGGAGGAGTCTCTTTTTTGCATCATCTGATCTTTTCTCATTTTCCTTTCTATATAATATTTAACCCAAAATTTTTTAAAAAAGTATAAAGAAATGTTTAAAAATTTGTAAACAATCTTTTAACAAAAACATGACAAATGTCACTACAAAAATTTTCTTCAATAGTATATTCTAATATTGAAAGAAAAATCCTATTTAAATATTTAAGAAGGTGATGAAAAGTTATGATTGCACTTGAAGTCAAAAACCTTGTAAAAAGATACGCAAATGTCTTGGCTCTTGACAATCTGTCACTGACAGTCAAAGAAGGCGAAGTCTTTGGACTTTTAGGACCAAATGGCGCAGGAAAAACCACTTTTATAAACTGCATACTGGGACTCACAAACATTGACAGAGGCGAAATTTATATATTCGAAAAACCTTTAAACAAAGCTTTAAAAGAGTTAAAATCACAAATTGGAATTGTACCACAGGAAATTTCGCTCTACAGCAACCTAACTGTGTATGAAAACTTAAGCTTTTTTGGTTCGCTTTATAACCTCTCAGGGAAGCTTTTGAAAGAGAGAATAGAGTTTGCTTTAGAGTTTGTTCAGATGCAGGATAGCATCAAAAAACAGATCAAAAAACTGTCTGGCGGGATGAAAAGAAGAATAAACATTGCAGCAGCTCTTCTTAACAGCCCCAAACTTCTTATTATGGATGAGCCAACTGTTGGAATTGACATATACTCAAGAAAGCTAATTTTGGACTCTGTTCAGAAACTCTCTGAAAGCGGCATTACAATAATTTACACAACCCACTACATCGAAGAAGTTGACAGAATCTGTACATCTGTTGCGTTCATAAATAAAGGAACAATCATAGAATATGGCTCAAAAGAATTTTTATTAAAAAAACTGTCAGATACAAATATTATCAGGATAAAATTGAGCAAGATTTTAGATGAGGTTCTGACAAAAATCAAAAACTTAGATGGAGTTGAAAGTGTAGCTTTTACTGGAGATGAACTTACAGTTTCTGTTGAAAAGTCAAAAAATCTTATAAAAGAGATTGTCGAAACTTTGTCTCAGGATGGATGTGAAATACTTTCCATATCTTATGAAAAGCCCACAATGGAAAAGCTCTACTTTGCAGTGATGGGCTATACCATAGATGAAAAAGGAGAGATTGTCCATGAGAGCAGCAGTTAAAGCCTTTTTATATACTTTAAAAGAAAATGCTATGAGTATTCCTCTTCTTTCTATAATGCTAATTTTCCCAATCATCTTGATTTTCATCCTTGGAAATGCACTATCTGGATATTTTAAGCAAGCCAACATTCCAAAAATGAATATAATCATTGTTGAAGAAAATTTAAAACCAAGCATTTATGATACCGTTTTGAAATATGATAAAACTTTTTTAAAATTATTCAATGCAGAAATTTTTTCTTCCAAGTCGGCTGCACTGAAAAAGTTTTCTTCATCTAATAAATATGTTGCTGTTGTGACATTCAAAGAGCATCAAAGGAATAACCATTCAAATTATAGTCCTTTTGGGAATTTTGATATTGAAATCTCCTCAAAAGGGGGTTCACAAGAAGCTGGATTTGTCAAAGTGTATTTTAATATTTTTGCAAACTACTACAAATTTGCAAGAAGTATTTATTCTCCTTCCGACATACCAAAATCAATAAATTTTGAATCTGCATTTTCAGGTCGCTTTCCAAGAGCTCTTGATTATTATGCTGTTACTATGGTTGTTATGATGGCACTGTACGGCAGTTTTGGTGGCATCGCAGTTATAGAAGAAGAAAGACGTCAAAATACCTTAATAAGACTTTTTTCATCACCAAAAAGCCCATATGCTATATTCATTGCAAAAGCGTTTGCTCAAATGGTATTTTTGTATGTTCAGCTCTGTATTATTGTAATATTTTCAAAATACATTTATCATGCAAACTGGGGTAACAACTTAATACTTGTATTCCTGCTTTTGCTTGTATACAGCATATTTGCTATACTTCTTGGAGTTTTTGTTGCTCTTGTTGCTAAAAACTATATAGTTTCAAATGTGTTGGTAAGCTCACTTGCTATTGTATTTACATTTCTGGCAGGAGGATATGTGAGAGTTGACTTAGGAGAGGGGTTATTGAGTACTTTGAGAGAGTTTTTGCCAAATTATGCTGTGCAATCAGCAATCTTTAGTGTAATTTACAATCCTGCGGATATAAATCATTTTAAAAACGCTATAACATATCTTACTCTTCTTTGCTCAGTCATTTTCATTATTTGTACACTCTCGATAAGGAAGGTGAAATCATGGCAGTTTTCAGGATAAATATAAAAAGGCTATTAAAAGATAAATTTAATCTATTTTTGATGATTGTGCTTCCTTCTGTTGCAGTAGCTCTTTCGACATTTTTCACAACAAGTGTTGTTGAGACCACATACAAGATAGGAGTTATTATTGACAAAGATAAAAGCAACACAGCCGAACTTGTAGAGCAGCAACTCAGAAAATGCTTTGATGTAAAAATTTTTGACCCTCAAAAGTCTATTGCAAGCCAGATGGTCCAAAGCGGAGTTGACTGTGTTGTTGTGTTAAATAATAAGGCAGTTGATGATATTATAAACGAAAAAAGTAAAAATATTAAAATATACACCTTTGGCAAGTCTGAAACACACATTGTTTTAAAAGAATATTTAAACAGCATATTCAAGGTTCTTATTTCACAAAATAACATCAACAGCACAAGATTTTTAGAATCTTCTAAGTATATTTTTGAGCACTCACCTTTAGTATTAAGCAAACAACTTAAGCATGAGTCAAAAGCTATTTCAGTTTCATTTGCCTCAGGATTCTTTGTAATGTCACTCTTCTGGCTCGCTTTAAATGCTTCAAACATTATACTAAAAGATTATCAAGAAAGAGTTATTATGAGGATTCTGTGCTCACCTGTTTCAAAACAAAGTTACATTTTGCAATCTATATTGAGCATATTTGCGGTCATATTCTTACAGCTTTTATTCTTTATTGTGCTATGCAAGTATTTTTTCAGCTTTTCGTTTGGCGTAAACTTTTTGAGTGTATTACTGGTTCTTTCTATCTGCGGCTTTATGTTTGTTTCATTTGCTGTGATGTTCATAAGCATAGTAAATGATATTAAAAAACTTGCAGCTTTGAATTCTATGGTTGTAACAATCATGTGCATGGTTGGCGGCTGCTACTGGCCTCTTCACATTATGCCAAAGTTTATGCAAAAGTTAGCTCTTGTTTTTCCAACAACATATGCAACAAATCTTACGAAAAACATGCTAACAGGTAAACCCCTCGAAAGTATGCTGATTGACATATTGATAGTATTAGCATTTTGTGTGCTTTTTATCCTTGTTGGTATAAATCAGCTTTCCAAAAATGTAATTTCAAAAATGTAATTAAATAAATGCTTATATTTTCTCACATTAATCTCTCAAATATGATAAAATGTTTGTAAGAAAATAATTAATTGATATAAAATACCATGTTATCACTTATTGTGACTTTATATACCTTCTTTAGTCTATACATCAATCAAAAAATTTCAAAAGTTACAATTTTGTTTTTGCTTGTATTTTTGATATTAGATTTTGCAAAAACTGAATATTTAAAATCAAGATTTTTTGTTTTAACAATATCTTTTGTCCAGTTTATCTTAATTACAATTTCCATCAAACTTTTTGGATGGGAATTTTCATTTTTTATTCCCTGCTCAATGAGCATATTCTGGGATTATAAAAACAAACTTGCATCGCTGCTAATAGCCTTTTTATTATTGATATTTATGTTCTTTGTACCTGCAAATTTTGCAAAAGATTATTTTTTAATCTGTATATTTGTTCTTTACTCAAAATCAGCTTTCCAAATGCTTCAAGAAAGCAAACAAAAGTATATTCAGAACATAGATAACCTGAGACTTTTAAATCTTCAACTGAGCAAATTGAAAACAGAACTTTTGCAATCCCAGCAGATAATACAAAAGCTTTCTGAACAAAATCAGCAGATGAAACTTGCATCTTCTTTGCATGACACAGTGGGGCACAGCTTAGCAGCAATCAATATTCAGCTCAATGCCCTGAAAACACTCCTTGAGAAAAAAGACCTTTTAGGAGATGAACAAATAAATCATATACTATCATCATGTTTAAATCAGACTCAAGTTTCATATAAGAGCCTCAGAAACTTTGTGTATTCATTAAAAAACTCTTTTGAGTCTAAAACAAGGTATTTAGAAAAGGTTATAGAAGAGTTTAACTTTTGCAAATTAAATTTAAACTGCAGCGGTGACATTGAGAATATACCATCGTATATATTCGAAAACTTAATGGCAATTTTAAAAGAAGCTCTTGTAAACGTTTCTAAACACTCAGATGCAACTTTTGTTGATGTATCTTTACAAGCAAATCCAATGTATGTTCGTTTGTATATACATGACAACGGCACAAAAAAGGGAGAAATCAAAGAAGGTATAGGACTTATGAGTATTAAACTAAGGTCAAAAGCAATGAATGCTACCATTAATATTGACAACAGTTCTGGATTTTCGATAGTTGTGTTTGTTCCACTAAAATCTGAGGGGGATTAAACTTACATGACAACAATAAAGGTACTGATAGTTGACGACGACAAATCTGTTTTGGACGGTCTTAAAATCATCCTTGAGCTTGAGAATTTTGAAGTTGTTGGGCTTTGTACAAATGCAAAAGATGCAATGGATATAGTAAAACAAAAAAACCCAGACGTTGTCCTTATGGATATTAGAATGCCTGTTATGGATGGTATTGAAGGAACTTTTAATATAAAAACCAAATTTCCAAACGTCAAAGTTATAATATTAACAACATTTTGTGAAGAAGATTACATAGAAAAGAGTCTGAGCTTTGGCGCAGATGGGTACATCCTCAAAAGCTCTGACGCAAAGCATATTGTAAATTCTATTTTGTCTGTGCTTGACGGTAAGGTTGTTATGGACAAAGAAATTGCTTTATACATTTCAGATGTATTGAAAAGGACTAGTAAGCAGTATTTTGAAAAGACACAAAACCTTACTGAAAGAGAGCTTGAAATTGCAAAGCTCATATCACAAGGATACTCAAATAAGGAAATCGCAAGGATGCTTTTCATCTCTGAAGGTACAGTAAGAAACTACATAACATCCATTCTTCAAAAGTTAAATCTTAAAAATAGAACCCAAATTGCAGTATACTATCTTACCAAATTTTCTTAATCTTAAAAGTGTTAGACAGGAACATTTGTTAATCAATTGTTACTCAAAAGCATGCTTGAATAAATGGTCATAAAAAAATATAATCTGTCTGTACCCAGTTTATGTAGACTTTTTGTCGGAGTGATTTTTAATGTATAAAATAATGATTATCGAAGACGATATATCTATTGCTGAAACTATAAAAAACCACTTGTCTAAATGGGATTTCGACGTACGTTATGTTACAGATTTTAAAAATATCATTGAGTGCTTTATTCAATTTGAGCCACATCTCGTGTTAATTGATATAATATTGCCTTTTTACAATGGTTTTTACTGGTGTAATGAAATACGCAAAATATCAAAAGTTCCTATTATGTTTATATCTTCTGCAAGCGACAATATGAATATCATAATGGCTATTAATATGGGTGGAGATGATTTTATTGAAAAACCTTTTGATTTGAACGTCCTTACAGCAAAAGTCCATGCTCTGATAAGGAGAACTTACTCATTTGTCTCAAATATAAACCTTATTGAGTACAAGGGAGTTATTTTAAATCTCAATAATACCACTCTACTTTACCAAAATAAAAAAATTGAGTTAACAAAAAATGAATACAAAATTTTGCAATTGCTTATGGAAAATGCCGGAAGAGTGGTATCTCGTGAAGAAATTATGCAACACCTTTGGCAAAGTGATAGCTTTATTGACGATAATACTCTTACAGTAAATATAACAAGGCTTCGCAAAAAGTTAGCCGAGTTAGGTCTCGAAAATTTCATTAAAACCAAAAAAGGCATTGGATATATTATAGATTGAGGGGAAAAATATGAAGGAACACATAAACATTATAGGGGCATATTTAAAACGGAATATGTTGCTTATCATTTATCTGTTGGTTTCAAGCTGTATATTTTTTTCTATTTCATTCCTTTATTCTCTTCCTTTAGAACCCACAGTTTATAGCTTAGTACTAACATATATTTTTGCATTTATCATTGGAATTACTGACTTTTTCTCATTTTATAAACGACATATAACACTTGAAAAACTAAAACGAAACATTACGATTGCGGATTTTTCTTTTCCAATTGCAAAGGATTTGATTGAAAAAGATTATCAAGAATTAATTAAAATCATTAATGAAAGCAAAATTGAAATTTTAGCTAATAATGAAAAAGTCTATAGAGATATGATTGATTATTACACAGCATGGGCACATCAAATTAAAACACCCATAGCTGCTATAAAGCTGGTTTTACAAGCAGAACAATCAAAAATTAGCAATGAACTTTTAGAACAACTTTTTAAGCTAGAGCAGTATGTTGAAATGGTTCTTCAATATCTTCGTATGGAAAATATGAGCAATGACTTACTACTAAAAAAATATTCACTTGACCATATTGTAAAACAAGCGCTGCGAAAATACTCTCTAATTTTTATACGTAAAAAGATAAAACTCAATTACAAAGAATTAAACTGCCATGTGTTAACTGACGAAAAATGGCTAACATTTGTTATTGAACAAATACTTTCAAATGCGCTTAAATATACAAACCCCGGTGGTCAAATCTCTATTTATATGGAAAACAATTTGCCAAATACATTGGTTATTGAAGATACAGGCATAGGTATTGCAAAAGAGGATTTGCCCCGTGTTTTTGAAAAAGGCTTTACAGGATATAACGGTCGCTTGGACAAAAAATCTACAGGTATTGGACTTTACCTTTGCAAGCGGATTTTAGATAAACTATCACACAAAATTATAATCGAATCAGAAGTTGGAAAGGGTACAAAAGTAAAAATCAATTTTGATACTGTTGATATAGCAGCAGATTAGTTTATCTAATTAAAACCTTACTAAAATGTAAGATTGAGAAGAGAAAATGTAAGCCAAAAATAAGGCAAGCATTTTCTCTTTTTTGTTATAATGGACAAGAATAAAAAAGTCAATTTTGCGCTCGGAGGGAAGTAAAATATGACACATGTTCTTTTAGAAGTGAATAGTTTAAAGAAAATCTACACAACAAGATTTGGTGGAAATCCTGTTCAGGCACTTGTAAGTGTATCTTTTTCAGTCGAGCAAGGAGATTATATAGCTATTATGGGCGAATCAGGTTCAGGTAAAACAACACTGTTAAACATCATTGCAGGTTTTGATAAACCCACAAGCGGTAAAGTACTTCTAAATGGCAGAGAAATTACGTCAATGAATGAAAAAGAAATTTCAGCCTTCAGACGAAATAACATAGGCTTTGTGTTTCAAGATTACAATCTTCTTGACACATTTTCTATACAAGACAATATCCTGTTACCTCTTGTATTAGCAGGAAGACCATATACAGAAATGTTCGAAAGGTTAAAACCTGTTGCTGAAAAACTTAGAATTTCTGATATTCTCTCAAAATATCCTTATGAGGTCTCAGGCGGACAAAAACAAAGAGCTGCAATTGCCCGTGCACTTATTACAAAACCCCAAATTATTCTTGCCGATGAACCAACTGGCGCTCTTGACTCACGTTCATCCGAAGAATTATTAAAACTATTTTCCGAAATAAATAATGAAGGCCAAGCCATTCTTGTAGTCACACATAGCATAAAAGTTGCAAGCCATGCAAAAAGAGTTTTGTTTATAAAAGACGGAGAGATTTTTCATCAAATTTATAAAGGTTCAATGTCAAATGATGAAATGTATCAGAAAATCTCCGATACGCTTACCATGATTGCAACAGGAGGTATCCGAAATGGTTAAATTTTTTTATATAAAATTTGCAGCCAACAACATAAAAAGAAATACCCAAGCATATATCCCATATATTTTGACCTGTATTGGAGCAGTTATGATGTTTTACAACATGTGTTTTTTGTCTAATACAGAAGATATCGGACATTTGAGCGATAGCCAAGCGCTGAGGAGTATTTTGCGATTTGGAGCAGGAGTAATTGGTATTTTTTCTGTTATATTTATTTTTTATGTAAACAGCTTTTTGATAAAGAGGCGTAAAAAAGAATTTGGACTTTTCAATATTCTTGGAATGGAAAAAAGACATATAGCAAGGATTATGTTTTTTGAAACGGTAATCATAGGACTGATATGTATTGCAACTGGTATTTTATCAGGAATAATTTTAAGCAAACTTATGACACTTCTACTTTTTAAAATTGTAAGTTTTAAAGTTGTGTTTGGTTTTGAAATATCACCGTCATCCATTTTGGTCACAATTCTTTTATTCAGCGGAATTTTTATTTTAAACCTTATATATAACATCTTCTCGGTACATCTATCAAAACCCATTGAATTATTAAAAGCAAGCAATGTAGGTGAAAAAGAACCAAAAACAAAATGGCTTTTGACTATCATTGGTATAGTTTGCCTTGGTATTGGATATTACATTGCACTTACAACTGAAAAGCCTTTAGCAGCGATGAACATCTTTTTTGTTGCAGTTATCTTAGTAATGATAGCGACATATTGTTTGTTTACAGCTGGAAGCATAGCATTTTTAAAGACTCTTCGGAAAAACAAAAACTATTACTATAAACCTCATCATTTTATATGGATTTCTAACATGATATACAGGATGAAACAAAATGCAGTTGGACTTGCAAACATATGTATACTTTCAACCGCAGTAATTGTTGTCCTTTCAACCACAATTTCCCTGTATATTGGAGTTGAGGATGTTTTAAAAACTCGCTATCCACAAGAAATAATTATTACATCGGACAATATTAATTTGGAAAATGTAAAAAAAATTGATAATACGATAATGCAGCAATTGCGAAAATTTAATATAGTTCCTAAAAACATGGTTAAATACAAATATTTAGAGCTTGCTTTAATTCAAGATAAAACTCATTTCAGAATAAAAAAACAAAATTTTTTTGATAAGAACTCAGCCATTGCCTTTGTAGTGCCTCTTGAGGATTACAGTAAAATTGAAAAGAAAGTTATCAAATTATCTGATAAAGAAGTTCTTCTGTATACTATTGATGCTAATATTCCGGGAAATTTTATCAATTTCAATGGTTTCAAGCTCTCAATTAAAAAACGATTAACTTCAAACTCTCTAACTAATAGCCTTACACCAGCCATTAGTTACTTTTGGATAATAGTCAAAGACATTGAAACAATGAAGAAAATCTTCTGTTCACTAAATAGCAATAAAAACGACATGGTACAATTTTCATATTATTATGGTTTTGATTTTGATGGTAATAAGGATAATCTCATGGACATTTACACATCACTAAAAAATAGCTTAAATAAAATAGTAAATAATGCAACAATTGAAGTTCGTGAAATGGCAAGAGAAGGTTTTTACTCTATCCATGGCGGGTTATTATTCATTGGCTTGTTTCTTGGACTTTTGTTTATTATGGCAACAGTGCTTATAATTTACTATAAACAAATTGAAGAAGGATTTGATGATAGGCATCGCTATGAAATTTTACAGAAAGTGGGTATGACGCGTCTGGAGATTAAAAAGTCAATACAAAGCCAAATACTTGCAACCTTCTTTTTGCCTTTATTCTCAGCAATAGTTCACATAGCGTTTGCTTTTAAAATAATAGTTAAAATGTTACAGGTATTCAACCTTACAAATATACCTTTGTATGCTCTTTGCACATCTGCTGTTATACTTGTGTTTGCTATATTTTATACTGGCGTGTATGCCCTTACAGCAAAAACCTATTATAAAATTGTAAGTTAGTTTATTCAATACTTTTTGTTGCCTTCTGCAGCAAAGGATAGATATTTTAAATGCTGCGGAGGGTTTTTTTATTTTTGTGTAAGTATTGCCTAACTTAAAACTTAAATATTGTATATTGTTTATGTCCTGAAATGTTCAAATTGCTGAGGATAAAAAATTTTTAAAGTAAGTATGACACAAACTCTTGTATTTGTAGTTGTGGTAATTGGCATTAGTGCTTTTCTTCACGGCTACATCCCAACAGGTGCACTTGCAAAAATTGCTGGCAAGAACAATCCCTTTACTGTGGTATTTGTAACTTTACTTGGAATACTCCTTTACTCATTAAAGAGGTCAATGACTACAAAAAAATCCATTTTTTTAAATTCTAAAGCGCTCATGTCTTAGTGTTTGTGAAACGCCCTTGCAAAAATTGAACATGAATAAAAGACTACCTTAAGAGCTATCTTCAGTAGTCTCTGGCTTGTCTGTTGAAAGAAGCAGACTGCATACGTGCTGAATCCTCACCTCAATCAAAAAGCCGGGTTTCTAAAAAACAAAAAAGCCACAGATAGTTTGCAGAAAAAATTATCTGTGGCTTACCTGTTATGAAATTATTGAATAACTTCCTTCTTTTTTTTCTTTTTCAGTTCCTCTAATTCTCTCTCTACTTTTTTTGCCGTTTCTTCAAAATACCTAATCAATTCTTCAGGAGTCATGCCTTTTGTTTCTTCGTAGATCTCCTCCTGTATTCTGTGCAGTTCTTTCATCGCGCTTGTTTCAAACATATTTGTCACTCCTCTTCCTCTAACATCATAAGTGGTGACACCAGTTGAATTTCTCTATAACCCATAAGTTTGTTTATTGCGTTTACGCCTTGAATAGTCTTATATCTAACTATATGCTTAAAATTCCATGATACCAAAATATCACATTCGTTAATGCTTGCTACTGCAATATGAACTGCGTCGTCGAAAAACCTTGACGGAATTATACATTCATTCACATACCTCTGTGCAAGTTCCAAAACTTGTTGGTCAATCTCAATTCTCGTGAATTCTATCTGGGACATATACTCTAATAGCCTGCTTCTTTTTGGTTCCTTGCACTTATTTAATTCAGTTATCACTGTACTTGAAATGTATACATTGTATTTTCCTTGTTTGAGCTCTTCCCAAAATTTTTTTGTTATCTGCATATACTCAGGATTATCATGCTGGTCTAAGTGACTTATAACTGAGGTGTCAAGGTATACTCGTAGCCTCCTCAATGTTACAAATTTTCTCCTTTCTTACACTAACACCTCTTCCCTGCCTCTGATTTAATTATACCACAAGCCAGCGTATTCTGTGTTAAAAAATATGAACATACAATTGAACCACTAAAATCATTAGAATTAATCTTTTTCTCACTTTTCTGCTTTGACTTAACTTTGTCCCTGCCTTAAAAGTTTTTTGATTTATATTGGATATTAGAAATTAATATTTGCAATCATTATTATTGGTATTTTTCTAAATTGACTCAACGCTAAAAGCCTATGCGCTGTCCTGCGCCGAATTAATATACTGCACAAATTTAGCTACAGACTCTAATCTCCAACCAACAAATTTTTTGTCTATTTTCTTTTTCTATTTTTCATTAATCACCATATCCCACATCAGTTTAATTTTAAAGGTTCCCCATTAATAGACATGGTTGAACTCACAATATTATTTAAAAACTAAATTAAAACCAAATAAACTTAAACATTCGTTTGGTATCATATCTAACCTGAATAGCAGCTTTTGTTTATAGTAATATATCTTTGTTATGTAATGAATATTTTTGTAATAATTTATTTGTGTATATGAAATAATTATTTTTATCGATTTTTTCATATCAACCCAGCAATTTTTTCACATTACTTTATGCCGACAAACATAAATATAAACCCTTTTTCTCAGTAATTTAAACTTTTATTCAGCTGGTTATACTCTTTAAAAGCTTTGACTTCAAAACAGAACTTGCTCTGCAATATTCTATTCATTAAATAATTTTACTTGCTTTTTTGTGATTATTAGTTTATTATATAATTAAATGCTTATAAACTAATTAAAAGAGAGGTGCAAAAAGCACAACTCTTTCTTTTAAAGCTGAAAAAAGAAAGATTGTGCGAAAAATATGTCTATGGAAGAAAGGCTTGCAAAGGTGTTCAAAGCGCTTTCTCACCCAATTAGAATAAAGATAGTTCAAAACCTTTTGAGCGGTGAAAAGTGCGTATGTGACCTTTTACAGTTTGTTGAATTTTCTCAACCAAATTTATCTCAACATTTAAAAATCTTAAAAGAGGCTGGTTTGCTTGAACACCGCAAAGTGGGTGCAAATATGCATTACAGGATTAAAAATGAATATGTCAAGGCTTTGCTGAATATAGCAGAAAAATTCATAATTGAGAGCCAAAATTTTGAAAGGATGTGATAGAATTTGTTTTTCCCCGTTCAAAAATTTGCTGATTTTGTGACATACACTGTTTTCAAAATCCCGCAGGGTTCAAAACTTGCAAGTGCTGTAAACTTTTTTATATTTGACACAATCAAAATTTTCATTCTGCTATTTTTGATTGTATTTGTGATAACCTTTATAAGAAGCTTTTTCTCACCAGAAAAGACAAGAGAAATTCTTTCACACAAAAAACAAAATATCTTCCTTGCCCACATTTTAGCAGCACTTTTAGGAATTGTGACGCCATTTTGTTCGTGCTCAGCAGTTCCGCTTTTTATCGGATTTGTTGAAGCAGGCATTCCACTTGGTGTGACATTTTCGTACCTGATTGCTGCCCCAATGGTAAATGAGGTGGCGCTTGGACTTTTATATGCAAATTTTGGTCTTAAAATCGCTCTCATCTATGTCCTGTCAGGTGAGATAATTGCAATTGTAAGTGGCATCCTAATTGGAAAGCTTAATCTTGAAAAATATGTTGAGGACTATGTTTTTAAAATCAAAGTTGGAAACGTCCAGATTGCTGAGGACAAAAAAACTTTAAATCAGCGTCTCAAAGAAACACTGGAATTTACCATTGAGCTTATAAAAAAGGTATGGGTATTTGTTGTAGTAGGAATTGGTATTGGTGCATTCTTGCATGGCTACATCCCAACAGGAGCACTGGCAAAGATTGCTGGTAAGAACAATCCTTTTGCTGTAATTTTTGCAACAGCACTTGGAATACCTCTTTATTCTAACGCAGCAGGAATAATTCCACTTGTGAGTGAATTCAGACGCCTCGGGGTTTCGATGGGAACATCACTCTCTTTCATGATGAGTGTAACAGCCCTATCTTTGCCTGAGATGATACTTCTTCGCAGGGTGTTAAAGCCAAAGCTTCTTGGAATATTTGTGGCAATTGTGGGCTGTGGAATAATTATAACAGGGTATCTATTTAACCTTATTCTTGGATAAAAACTTTTAAGAAGGGAAGGTGTGATTGACAGATGGTTATAAAAGTTCTTGGTGGTGGATGTGCAAACTGTAAAAAACTAATGGAAAATGCTAAAAAGGCAGCTGAGGAGCTTGGAATTGAGGCTCATTTTGAAGAGGTAAAAGACATCGAAAAGATAATGTCTTACGGTGTTATGAGAACGCCTGCTCTTGTTGTTGATGAAAAGCTCATATTCTCAGGCAGGGTTACAGGTGTTGAGGAAATAAAAGAAATTTTGAAAAAAGAGGCAGGAAAGTGAATAGTTATCTAATAAAAGGCGGGCAGCACACCCGCCTTTTAACTTTTCGGTATTAAATTTTCTATCACTCTTTTATCTACTAAAAATTTATTTGTAAAACCTGCTTTTTTGTTCCAAATTTTCAAAAATGAATTTTTATTCAGCAATTTACATAACATCACTGTGTACACTGTTGCCTGCCCTGTTTAGACTCAGAACTACTCAAACTCCTGGTCAACCAAACTGTGCACATTAGCACATGTTTGGCGGCTGGGGTACTTGTAGTCCGCCCATCAAAGCTTTCCCAGCCCCAGCAGGCGGTATTTGGGAAAGCCATAGCCCCTGCCCCAAGAAGCAGCATATAATTGTGCGGTATCCTTTCTCTCAAGCCAAGGCCTCTTCGCGCTATTACATACGCTGCCGCAATATCCTTGCTCACCATAAACTGCGGTGCATACTTCAACATACCTATTACCGAAGTATACGCAGGGTCTACTTCTATAACCTCTACTCCTTCCCGTTTTGCCAGAAGTTTTACCTTTTCCAAAAGTGACCTGTACCCAAAATAGTGCCTTATCCGTCTTGATTTTCTACCTGAAAAATCTCCTCTTCTGCCCCTGTCCTGTATGCTAAGGTTCTCAATCACTATCGCTTTTTTCTTCTCTTTCGCCATTTGTACTATCATGTGTGCATACTGCCACCTGTAATACTCTCTCTTGCTTGAGCTTCCACTCTCAAGCTTCTCAAGTGGTATTCTGCCATATCCCAGAAACTGTCCGTACTCATCTGTTTCTGCCCATGCAACATTCTTTGGATATGCGTTAGTGTCTATCCCTATAACTCCATTTGCTCTCGTTATCGCAGGCTTGGGGAAAACTTCTTCAACGGTGAAGTAGGCATATACTACACCGTTTTTGAGTTTCAGTTCTACAGAATAAGGTTCACTTGAGCTGCTTATCGCTTGTAGCAGTAGGTTCCTATCCATGTATGTCTTACCTTTCATCTTCCATCCACCTTGTATCGTCGCATATACGTACTCTCTTTCCCCTACATTAATCCTGAGTTTTGTGAAGTTTCCGTCTATCTCAATCCTTGTATTGAGATTCCCATTTTTGCTCCTGTCTCCTCTTGAGTACAGACTCCCCTTCCTTTTCTCCTGCCACTTAAGTTGAAGTTTCCTATTTGCTTTGCCGTTTATGTGCCGCCTCTTTAGTTTTTCAAAAAGTTGCCTACCACCAAAAATGACCTTTTCAGGATTTTCTCCTCTTTCTTTGCATGAGGTCAAAATGCTTTTTGCTTTCATTATTGCATCATCAACGTATCGGGAATTAAGATTAAAAATTCCTTGCAGCTGCCTTTTGAGTTCATTCCTTTTGTGACCTTCAAGTAACCTCTTGTATGCATACCTCATACAAGAGGACCATCTTCTCATAAGGTCTAATACTTTTTGCTTATCTTTGCTGCTGTCAAAAATTAGCTTAGCCTGAACTGTTACCATGTCTTTTAGCACCTCTTTGTCAGTAAATTCTTGCTGCAAAAGATGTTACTATCGCTATTAAGTCCTCTGCCAGTTCTCTGTTAATATCTTCTTCGTTTTCTCTGCCATTTAACACTATAAGTTCTACCCCAAAACTCTCCATGAAAAACTTAAGATATTCAAATCCAAACCTTGCAAGTCTGTCGGGATACTCTATTACAACTTTTGCAACTTCTCCTCTTTTGATTTTGTTCAAAAGTCTTAATAGTCCTCTCCTGTTTTCATTCACTCCGCTGGCTATTTCAGATATAACTTCATACTGCCAACCTTGCGACTTGGCATATTCTTCAAGTCTTCTAATTTGGTTTTTAAGGTACTCTTCTTGCTTTTTAGTGGAGACTCTTGCATACAAAACAACGGTTGGTTTTGGTTTTTCCTCTATCATACCAAGTAGCTTTTCTATGTCTTCTTTTTTATACCTTCTCCTTCCCTTCGGTGTCCTGAGAGGTGCTATTAACCCTTCCTTCTCCCAGTTTATTAGTGTTCTTCGGCAGATAGCATGTATCTCTTTAATTTTTTGAATACTTAGCAACATTCAACATCACCTATTCAAAATTATACCTTTTTGCATTGTTATTTTTAACTGTTGTGACCTCCTCTTTTCCTGAACTCTTGAGCACTCATACCTTTGTGTTTATGAAAAACTCTGGCAAAAGTGGAATATGAATCAAAACCAACCTCAAGAGCTATGTCTGTTACAGGCTTGTCGGTTGAAAGAAGCAAACTGCATGCGTGCTGAAGCCTCACTTCATTCAAAAAGTTGTGAAAGTTGCTCCCAACAAGCTTTTTAAAAAGCTGGCTTATGTAAGAAGGACTTAAGTGAAACTCTTTTGACAAGGTTTTCAGGTCTATGTTCTGGTTATAATTTTTATGTACATAGTACACAAGCTGCCAGTAGTCGAACGGAACAGGAATGCTCTCTTCTTGAGTTCTGTTTATCACAGAGTTAGAAGCAGGTCTTTGAAAGCTTTTTTCACATACCAAATTTCTGCACCTGTCAAAATACGCAACTATTTCTAAAATCTTGGCTTTGAGTATTATCTCTGCCCACACATCCTGCTGGTTATAATATATCCAAGCTTCTTTAAAGAGCCTGTCCATCACTTCTTTTTCCTTGCCTTCAAAGTAATAATAGGGAAGGACATTTTCGTCATAACTTAAAAGAAGCTTTCCTATTTTGTAAAAAATGCTTGACGGTGCTAAAAGCTCCTCAAACGAAATGGCAACAACATAGATTGAAAGAGGGGTTTGCTCTGAATAATCTATTCTGTGAATCTGGTACGGCATGACAATTGAAAATGTGCCAGGTTTTAAACTGTAGCTGATTGAATTTATGTGTTCTGTCCCCTCGCCTTTTACAACATACATAAACTCAACAAAATTGTGCCTGTGAAGCTTAAAATACCTTGGGTCTTCCCAAAAATTCAGGGCAAACTTCTGTGGACGCTGGCTGACATAGTCAAAAATCTCTTCTATGTAAAAAAGAGGCTCTTTTTCTGGCATTTATCATTTCCCCTTAACAATTTTAAATTCTCGTGTTAATTTTCATTATACACCAATTTACAATGCAAATAAAAGTGTGCTAAAATCTTTTTGCAGTTTTTACATAGCGCTGCCCGGGTCGCAGCAACCCCGGTCAAAAAAACAAGGTAAAGGAGTGTTTTTAATGTCTGACAAATACCAGCAAAGAAGATTTGACATCTATGGGTATGAAAAGATTGACACAGAGGTCTTAGAAGCAATCCCTTATGAATACCCTGAAAAGAACACGGTAGTGGAATATATCACAGAAGAGTTTTCATCAGTCTGTCCATGGACAGGTCTTCCTGATACTGCAAAGCTCACAATTCGATATATCCCTCACCAAAAACTTGTTGAGCTAAAATCTCTCAAGTATTATCTTACCTCATACAGAAACGTTGGGATACTGCAGGAACATGCAGTAAATAGAATCCTTGATGACCTTGTAAAACTGCTTGAGCCAAAGTTTATGGAAGTGATTGGAGAGTTCCATGAACGTGGAGGAATATCAACAAAAGTAGTGGCAAGGTACGAAAAATAACACCTTGCCACTTTTTACTTTTATAATGCGATTGGAGGTTTTGATATATGCCTAAATTCATTGTATTTAAAGATTTACTTTGAATCCTCAACCTTGGTTTTACGTATGCAATATGCAAGTGAACAACGTAAATTTAATAGCTATTAGAGTAAATACTCTTTGGAAAACTGAACTGTCCAGTATATATAAAAATTATAACTTCGTATTTATCGCCTTTGCATAGATTACTGCAGAACAAGCACAAGGAGGATTACCACAAACTGGACAAAAATATCCTTTTTCTAAACTTTCCTTTTCCCAATATCTATTTATTTCCAAATATTTCTTAAACCCTAACAATGTTAATATTCCCCCTATGTTAATTACCTCACCATTTTTCCAAGCAATAGAAAATACTGATTGCACTCCTCTTTTTACAAGCTCATTATAACAGTCTTCTACTAATTTTTTCCCAATACCATATCCTTGATAATTTTTCTCTACTGCTACAGTTTTTATTACTCCAATTTTATCAGAAAGGCGTAAAAAGCGTGGTATTTTAGCAGATTCAACTTTCAGTAGCGATTGTAATTTCTCTGGGTTTATTATAAAACCCAAGCAAAATCCTACTATTTTGCTTTCATCGCTACAATATGCCACCTTACATATGTAATCTTCTTTGCTATCTATCATTTGTTCTATATCATTATGATTTAAATAATCTTTCCCTAATTCTTGGTCAGAGATTTCTATTATTTGGGGAATATCTGATTTTTTCATATTCATAATTTTTACTCCTGTGAGAATAGGATAAAATTCATACCTTCCTGAAGTTATTTTACCATTTACAGAATCGTATCCAGACCACAACCCCACCATCCTTCTTTTATTGTCGACTTTCAAGAAGAAATTACCTATCCCCTTGTCAATAGGGTCCTCTGCATAATAAATACCATAAATGTGACCGTTTGATGAAATCTCCCCCTCAATTATCCAACTTCTTTTGTCTTTGGGCATGTAAGTTTTACCAAATATTTTATTTCCTTTTTGCTTTAATTCTGCCGGCGCAGTACAAATAACTTTTTTCCCATCTATTTCATCTTCAAATTTTGTAATATAAAAGCCTTTTATGGGAAATTTTCTCTCAATTATTTTTTCTTTAATCTTTTTGTACAGGTAGTTTATGAAACTTACAATAAAGCCACCCAATAAACCAATAAAAATATTTTCCCAAGCTATTCCAAGAAATTTGTCCATTATGGTTATTTCCCCCTTAATTACAATCAACCTTCTACTTTAAATATATTGGATTATATTAGGGATAATATTAACTAAAACTCGGAAAAATTTAATAACATTATTAAGGTCTCGACTAATCACTGTTATTAAAAAAAAGCTTTGCCATTTCTATCTTTAATATTAAATTCTACAAATATTGAAATGTAATATATGAATCAAGCCCAAATTCTTGTGTAAAATCTCCTCTAGTTAGAATATAAACTTTTTTCTTTTATCTTAATCAATCTAATAAAATTTCATATAGGCTTTTTGTAAGTTAAAATTTGCAAGTTTATGTTTATAACTTCTAAAAATATCTTTAGCAACCTTTCATAAAATATCAGCCATAATAAAACTTATCTCCCTAAAATAACTTCTTCTTTTAACACTTCCTCTCGTCAATAAAAAATTCCTTGCTCTTTCTTATTTGTTTTAGAGGCTCAAAATTGAATGCTTAATTGCTAATCTTTTTTATTTTAAAAACTCCAGCAGTT
Source organism: Caldicellulosiruptor kronotskyensis 2002 (assembly GCF_000166775.1). Classification (NCBI taxonomy): domain Bacteria; kingdom Bacillati; phylum Bacillota; order Caldicellulosiruptorales; family Caldicellulosiruptoraceae; genus Caldicellulosiruptor; species Caldicellulosiruptor kronotskyensis. Next base: position 2,715,009 of record NC_014720.1, read on the forward strand.
CATTAGAGTTACTTTTTGGCATTTTCTAACATTCATACTCTTTAAAACTCTTAATATTGTAACATACCTCTTAATGGTTAAATTTATAACCGCTCCTTTCATGCTATTGACAAAAGGAGATAGACCCCAACTGTAATTCAATAATCACCTCTTCTTTAAGTAATACCTGATTTTTATAGTTGAACTCATACCACTAGGAGTTGTATACAAAACTTGATTTCAGCCTGCATTTTCTCATACAAAATTCTGTACAACTATGGCATCCTGTTTTTCATGCCTAATTGCTTGTGAATATCACCTGAAACCAACTCAATATAATCTTCCTCCCGCTTTTTTGCTTCCTGCAACAATTTTTCTATGTATTTCCTTGTATTATCTATCGTTTTTTCAAATCAGAGAGTTCTTCAGCCGCTTTTGTTTCTTTTTCAAGTTTAATCAGCCTCTCTAACTCTGGAATCCATTCTCCTAGTTCCTTGCCTTTAAGAGGAATCCAAAAATAGCTTAGATATGGCAACAGTTTTTCATAGTAAGATTCTCCTACCAAAATAATAAATTCATCATGCACTAAATCAGAAAATTTCTATAATTCGTTTAATATCAAATATCCATATCTCTGTTGCTTTTGGATGTTTTACCTCAATGTTTCATTATAAGGTCAATAATCATTTTCTCTTGTACCAAACCATATTTTTGCCGAAAAAATAAATATTTTACTTATCTGAAATAAGTTTTGTAAAATTATATGCTAACCGAAATCGCGGACTTTCTGAATATATTTCACTTGGTGGACATTTATATGTATTCTTAACACTCGTACAGAAATATAATGTTATTTTTTGCCATAACCTCTTCACCTTTATTTTCCTCATTTTTATATTAAATATCAAACCTCAAAAACATACAGATTCGTTTTTGCCACCATAATAATAGCTGCAGTAATTTCTTTCATTTAACACCTTACAGTATTTTCTAGATTCATCTATCTAAAAGAAAATCCTTCTGTGATTAAGCTATTCAATATCATCTTTAAATATTTTGACCAGCTTTGTTAAAAATATTTGTTTTAACTCCTAATTATAATCAAATAGAGTAGTGCAAAAGAAGTCTCTCCAGTAGTACGTTTGGAGAATAAAGTGGAAAGTTGCGAGTACAAATCGTGGGTAGTTTATAGTCATTTTGCAAGTTCCTCAATAACCTCAACATTAACTTCTTGGAAATTCAGTTTCTCTGCAGCTATGTATAGCGTACACCTATCAATCAATATCATGTCGTTTTTGACTTCTATATATTTACCATAACCGACGGTACTTAAATACTAAGTTTTAAATTTTACATGGAGATTTATTATTACTCGCTTCCACTTTCTTGACTTTAGCATTTTTCTTACTTGCTTGGTTTTGCCGTACTTGCTTTTCTAACTTTTTTTGAAATACCTATTCGCTAGGTTGGAAATGTTTTGGATAGTTCCAAATTGCTTCTTTGATTGTCTTCTTCACTTCAGGGTTTTTTTAAAATCCTTTCAATATTTTGGCATCCAAACAAAGTGGCAATTTATTAAGAATTTAGCATGTCGAGTCGATTTGTAAGTATTCGTTAATGTATGCCCTTCCATTTCTTATAATTTGCCTTAATTATATCATATTAGATTCTCAGATTCAAACATTGTATTCATTCCCGCCTTAAAAGAACAAGGTTTTTGCAAAACTTTTTGCAAATTCTATGTCTGACAAATACCAGCAAAGAAGATTTGACATCTATGGGTATGAAAAGATTGACACAGAGGTCTTAGAAGCAATCCCCTATGAATATCCTGAAAAGAACACGGTAGTGGAATATATCACAGAAGAGTTTTCATCAGTCTGTCCATGGACAGGTCTTCCTGATACTGCAAAGCTCACAATTCGATATATCCCTCACCAAAAACTTGTTGAGCTAAAATCTCTCAAGTATTATCTTACTTCATACAGAAACGTTGGGATACTGCAGGAACATGCAGTAAATAGAATCCTTGATGACCTTGTAAAACTGCTTGAGCCAAAGTTTATGGAAGTGATTGGAGAGTTCCATGAACGTGGAGGAATATCAACAAAAGTAGTGGCAAGGTACGAAAAATAACACCTTGCCACTTTTTTAATCCTCTATATGTTGCTGAAAATCTCTTCAGTTGACATTTCAAAGCCTGGCAAAGCTGAAGATTTTACCACAGCTGGATGAAAAAATATTCTGCCTCTGTCAAATCCACCTTCTTCTGCTTGTGTAAACACAGCCACGCTTTTTTCCTGAGGATTTACAATCCAGTACTCTTTTGTACCATATTTTTCATATAGTTTTAGTTTTATAAGATAATCCCTTGCAGATGTGTTTAGATAAACAACCTCTACAATAAATTCTGGTGCTCCTATAATCCCTTTTTGATCAATCTTAGATTTGTCACAAATGACGAATACATCTGGCTGCACAACGTTTTTTATATCCTTATCTTCAGCTCCTTTTGGGGCAAGTATCACATCCACAGGCGAAATGAAAGGTATGCATTCTTTTCCTTGCAGAAAAATCCTCAGTTTATGGTATATGTTCCCGCACACATGCTGATGAAAAATCGAAGGAGAGGGAGCTAAATTGTACAGCCTTCCCTCGATAATTTCATATCTGTTATCATCTTCTATATTTTTGTACTTATCATAATTGAATTCTTCTAAAATGTAGTCTTCCATAATACAAAAGCACCTTTTCAGTATGTTCTTTTCTACTTTTAATTATACACCATAAAAATTCTGTCAGCCAGCTTCTTTCTATTCAGCCCCTTCAAATATATTCACCACAAACTGCAAATTGTCAAGTCTAAAGAGTGAAAAATTGTCCCAGAAGATGCAGCTTCCACATACAATTAGCTTTCCACCGCTTTCAAATCTTTTTTGAGCGATAAGCACAGGCGATTTTTTGCCGCTGTCTGTGAGGCTAGTCTTTCTTGCTTCAAGCACAACCTCAGCTCCATTTCCAACCTCAAGAGGAGCTGAGTACGGGAACACAACCTCTTTGACACCTTTTCGGTAAAGTTTTACTTCATCTGTTGTTATTATAAAAAGATCATCTTCTAAATGGTGTATCTCATCCTTTATGCCTTCTGGCAATATGTTTATCCCATAATCCCTTGTTATACTATTGCAAATCTCAGAAACACCGTCTTTGTTTTTGAAATGTGCTGTAAAGATGATCTTCTTGCCCTTTTGCTGCAAAGCCTCTCTTATCTTTTCCTTCTCTTCATTGCTGAAAGGATTTTCTGGATAGTTGAAAACTATGACATCATACTCAAAAAGCCTGTCAAAATTGTCTACCTCTTCAATCTCAATATTTCTTTTGCAAAGCTCCTTGTAAAGTCCTGAAAAGTAATAGCCATCTGTGAGCAGAAACTCTTGATGTGTTGCGCTCCATGCAACTTTCATTTTCTTTCTCACCCTGTGTGCTGTAGTTTTTTAAATATGTGGACAAACAATTTTTTCTTAAGTACTTTATATAATTTATTTTACCACCCTCAAAATTCTTCTCAAAAGCCTTAAAATATACAAAATTGTCCTTCCCAGGTGTATTAATTTTTTGTCATAAAGTGATATTATTATATATGTAATTTTTAAAGCTTGATAGTTCATGAAATTTCGAAGGGAGCGATTGACAGGGACTATGCACACTCAAGAAGACAGAAAAATAAATAAAAACATACTCATTGGAACAACATTATCTTCTTTTTTGATACCGTTTATGTCAAGCGCAGTCAATATTGCCGCACCAGATATAGCAAAAAGTTTTAAACTCAACACTGAAGAGCTGAACCTTGCAATAAGCATATTTTTGATATTCTCTGCAGCCTTCATTCTTCCCATGGGAAAGCTCTCTGACACATTTGACAGGACAAAGATATTCAAAACCGGATTTTTGCTGTTTACACTTTCAACCCTGATGTGTGCACTTTCAACTTCAATTAAAACACTTTTAATTTTTAGGGCATTGCAAGGCTTTTTCTCAGCATTTACATTTGTAACATCGATGCCAATTTTGATTGAAAATCATTCTCCGCAAATAAGGGGAAGGCTTTTGGGGATAAACACAGCAGTTGTGTACTTGGGAACATCCTTAGGACCTTTTTTAGGTGGTTTACTTGTAAAACTTTGGGGATATAGAAGCATATTTTTGTTTGGATTTGCCATAGGACTTATTGGTTCATTTGTGAACCTGTTCTTGCTTCAAAAAGAAGTGAAAAATACAAGACAGGCAAAACTACTTGACAGCCTCAAATTGCTTGACAAACTGGGCACAATCCTGTCAATGACAGGTCTTTTTCTTTTAATGTACGGAGCCTCCACATTTGAACTGGGAAATACATCTAAAATTTTGTTCTTTGCAGGGTTAATTTTGATGGTAATTTTTGTTGTCGTAGAGGCAAAACTTCAAAATCCCATTCTGGATGTAAAACTGTTTGTAAAAATCCCTCAGTTTGGGTTTTCAAACTTGGCAGCGTTTATAAACTACAGCTGTACATTTTCTGCATCTTACCTTTTGTCGCTGTACCTTCAACTTGTAAAAGCTCTGCCATCCCAGCTTGCAGGCTCTATTTTGATTGTTCAACCACTGTCGCAGGTTATTACTTCATTAATTTCCGGCAGAGCCTCTGAAAAGATAGAACCAAGAAAGCTTGCAACATCTGGCATGGTTTTGACCACAGCTGGTCTTTTTATTTTTTCAACTTTCGCTGCTAAAACAAACCTTGTTATTGTTATTTTAAATCTGTTTATCATGGGAATTGGTTTTGGACTTTTCTCATCGCCAAACACAAATGTTGTTATGAGCTGTGTGCCAAAATCACTCTATGGCACAGCATCATCAACAATATCTGTCATGAGAGTTATAGGACAGGCATTCTCAATGGCAATTGTTTCGTTTGTATCAATCATGTTCTTAAAAGGTGTAAAGCTTTCGCACGAAAATTCTATCCTGATTTTAAAGAGCATGAAGACAAGCTTTTTGGTGTTTGCAATTCTCTCTATTCTGGGAATTGTTGCATCATACAAAAGAGGAAATATTTACTCTGAAGTAGAACAAAGCAAATAAAGGGGCAGCTCAAACTCTGGCTACCCCTGTTTTTCTTATATCTTTTATTCCAATGCTTTTATATCCTCAACAACTGGATTTGATTTAGGACTTTGAGGATTTGTCTTAAAAGTCACCTCAACGTCGGTATTTTCATTAAAGTAAGCTAATTTATCGGAAACATTACTAATCTGCAAAACTATGTGTTTTTGGTCAAACACAAACTCTGCAAAGTTGTTGTCTGCAAGTCCCACAAACTTCCCTTTTAAAGTGACCTTGTCAGGCTTTTTTATGCTCACAATTCGTGGGTTACCACCATCTTTGGGCTTTTCAAATTCAACTTCAACAATCTCACCCTCTGAAAGATTAAGCCCCTGAGTGAGTTTCTCATCAACTTCAAATTCTTTGAAGTCAAAGTTTGTGTTAATAAGCGAAAGCTGTATAGTGTGTACATCAACATCACCGACAAACCTTGCAACAGCTTTATACACTTCAGACAAAACCTCTTGGCTTTGCTGTTGGCTTGGATTTTCTTGCTCAAGCTGACTTTGTTCTTGCTTTGGCTGATTTGAATTCTCATCTGCTTGATGAGGCTGCTGCACAATAGGTTTTTGATTGAGATACCCCGCTATGTAATAACCTGCCAAACCTCCAAGAACACATACCACTACAATCAAAACTGCAATCCACAACCTTTTTGCAGCACCTTTTTTTATTCTCATAAAAAATCCTGACTCCTTCTTTGCCAAATGAAAAGTCACATTTTCTTATATACTTATAAGTCTACAACAAAGCCTAATCAAATTCAATGGAATTTTAAGACGCTGCAAATCTTTTGTAATGCCTGCTTTGCCCTTTTCCCTGTCCAACTTTTCTACCAAGCGAAACTATAATTGACTCAATACAACCTCTGCACTTTGTTGCATCTTCATTTATGCAAATCTTTCCAGGATACAGCTCATATTTGAGCTTGTACTCAAGGTCATTTACATTTGGCATCACAATATTTGCACCGCACTTAAGACCTTTTTGTCTCCCAAGAGGGTCTAAAGTGCCAAGCGCAGTTGTTGCAGGAATATTGGCATCTGGAATCAAAAGCCTCAAAATGGCAATGCTCTTTAAAGTTAAATCCACCGAACCTTCTTTTGAGTCTTTTAGAGGCGTCTGTGGATGAGGAATAAAAGGTCCAATGCCTATCATATCTGCATCTAACTCTTTTACAAGAAGTATATCCTGTGCCAAATCATCAATAGTTTGCCCTGGAAGACCTATCAAAAAACCTGTCCCAAGCTCATACCCAAGATTTTTGATCCATTTGAGACATTCTATTCTTTTTTCAAAGCTCATTCCGGGATGATATTTTTTATATAGCTCTTCGTTTGAAGTTTCAAATCTCATTAAAAACCTGTCTGCTCCAGCATCTTTGAATGCCTTGTACTCATCATATGACCTTTCACCAATAGAAAGTGTTATAGCAACATCCACGCTACTTTTTATCTTTTTTATAATTGAACACAGCATGTCTTTGGTATAATACATATCCTCACCAGACTGCAATACAACCGTGCGGTACCCCATCTGATACGCCCTTTTCGCAACCTCTACAATCTCATCTTCCTGCATTCTGTAACGCTGAGCTTGGCTATTGCTTCGTCTCAGACCACAGTAAAAACAGTCGTTTTTGCAGTAGCTTGAAAATTCAATAAGCCCTCTTAAAAAGACCTCATCTCCAACATGTTCTTTTCTTACACTATCAGCTGTTTTGAAAAGAAGTTCTTTATCATCTCCTTCTGCCATCAGCAAAAGCTTTATCTCATCTTTTGTGAGAATATTCTCATAACATGCTTTTTCCAAGATATCTTTTACTTTCATTTTACTGGTCTCTCCTGTCAAACAGAAAATTTGAGTATTTCTATCTATTTTAATGCTTTTGATTTTATTATACCATATTATATAACGGTTTAAAAGTCTACCTTAATCCATTTTTTGCCAGAATGGTATACATATTTATTTTTGTGGTATAATTGAATAAGGAAAGAGGGGAGGAATATTCGTTGCAAAGCAAAAATAAAAAAGTAAAAAAACAAACGCCATTTAGGCTTTTTCTCAAAAGCTTTATAAGAACTATTTTAGTACTTTTGATTGCAAGCATGGCAGTTTTAATCGGTGCTGGTTTTGGAATGGTCACAGGATACATAAAGGCAATACCAGCAAATGCTCTTGATATAATAACTTCTTCTTCAGATACTCAGACAACTATTGTTTACGACCAGAGCGGAAACGAAATTGCCCGGCTTCATGGTAATGAAAACAGAATAAGAGTGCCTTATAGCAAGATTCCAAAAAATCTCATAAACGCTTTTGTTGCAATTGAGGATGAGAGGTTCTGGCAGCACAACGGGATTGACATCAAAAGAATATTCGGAGCAATATTTAAAAATATAAAAAGTGGCTCTCTTTCAGAAGGTGCAAGCACAATCACTCAGCAGCTTGTAAGAAACAAACTTTTAACATTTGAAAAGTCCTTCAAACGAAAGATTCAAGAGCAATACCTTGCCATTCAGCTTGAAAAAATATGGACAAAAGAGCAAATTTTAGAAGAATATCTCAACACAATAAATCTTGGAAGTGGGGCTTATGGTGTAGGAGCTGCGGCATACACCTATTTTGGAAAGGATGTATCGCAGCTGACTCTGGCAGAGTGCGCCCTAATTGCCGGAATTACTCAAAACCCATCATATTACAATCCTTATGTATTCCCAGACCATGCAAAGAAAAAGCAGGAAATTGTTCTTAAAAAAATGCTTGAACTTGGATATATAACCGAACAAGAGTACTTAGAAGCAATAAATCAGCCACTTGTTTATGTAAAAAAAGATATTTCTGAGCAAAGCATTTATAAACATCCTTATTTTGTCGACTCTGTAATAGATGAAGCAATTGAAATTCTATCTGAAAAGAAAAGAATTTCAAAAGATGAAGCAGAAAATTTAATCTATGGTGGCGGACTTAAAATCTATACAACAATGGACGAAAACATACAAAGTACAATGGAAGATGTCTTTTCAGACCTGTCAATTATGCCAAAGATAAAACACTACGATGCATCAGGAATACCACAACCTCAGGCAGCAGCTGTTTTGATTGACTTTAAAACAGGTGCTGTGAAAGGTATTATGGGCGGAAGAGGAAATTTAAAAGGTGTTAGGCTCTTGAACCGCGCAACAATGTCTGTTCGCCAGCCTGGGTCAGCTATAAAACCTATTGCGGATTATAGCTTGGCGCTTGAAAATGGTTATACTGCTGCAACTGTGATTGATGATGTGCCATTTTCGGTTGGCAGGTACACACCACGAAACTGGTATAAAAGTAACGTGGTTTCAGGCAAAAGGGGGTATAAAGGATTAATGACCTTGAGAGAAGCTTTGCAGTGGTCAGCAAACATTCCTGCTGTAAAGTTTGCATATAATCTTGGAATTCAAAATGTTTACAGGAATCTAAAGCGGTTCGGTTTTACAACTCTTTCTCCGCAGGATATGAACAGTCTCTCAATTGCAATTGGTGGATTTACTTATGGAGTAAAACCAATTGAACTTACTGCTGCGTTTGCTGCAGTTGCTAACAGCGGTGTGTATATAAAGCCTTATTTCATAACAAAAATTGAAGATAAAAACGGTATTATAATATTTGAAAGAACACCCTATAAAAGAAGAGTAATGGACGAAAAAAATGCATATATACTTACAAATATACTTCAGAGCGTTGTCACTTCAAGGATAACAGTAGGAGTTAAATTTTCATATCCTGTTGCAGGAAAAACAGGTACAACCGATGACAGCAAAGACAGATGGTTTGTAGGATACACTCCAAACTATGCGCTTGGCGTATGGGTTGGCGAAGACAAACCTGTTGCATTAAATTATATAACCGGAACAAACCCGGCACTGAAGATTTTCAAAGCAATAATGGACAGAGTTGTGAGCCAAAAAGGTGTAAGCTCAGAGTTTTTAAGACCTGCTGGAATTGTGGAAAGGTATGTGTGTAAAGAGTCAGGTAAGCTTGCAACAAGCCTTTGCAAACAAGACCCTCGTGGAAGTCAGGTTATAAAAGAGATATTTGTTGAAGGCACAGAACCAACAGAGTACTGCGACAAGCATGTAAAACTTAAAGTTTGCACTCAGTCTAAAAAGCTTGCAACACAGTACTGCCCAAATGTTATAGAGAAGATATTTATAAAACGTGACAATCCTATATGGCCGGGAGAATCTATTGTCCCACCTGATGATTATATGTACCAAGCACCAAATAGTTACTGTGACATCCATAAAGCACCGCAAGAGGAGATTGTGCCGCAGAAAGGCAATACCTCGCAGCTGGAGCAGCCTTCTTCACAGAGCCAGCAATCCTCTTCTGCTGAACAGGGCAGCCAGCAAAGCATTGAAGAAAACTTGCCTCTTGAAAGCAACACAACACAATCAAGTACTTATTCTTCACAGTAGAAAAAAGGGGTTAATAAATATTGAGATATTAATTGAGCAAAATAAGGCAAAACTCTGCCACACAAAGCTATACTTTACTACATAAAGAGGCTATTAACCTTTCTTTTTAGATAGCCTCTTTTTTTTTTCTTCATCTTTGTTCAGTCTATTATTCTGAACATTTTATATGCGCTGATATACTATTTGTACACATTTTCTGACATTTAAAACTATATCCAAAAATCAATTATAAATCAAATTTTATTTGTAATCATTTATTTACCATTCTTGTTATAACATTTATTTCCTATTAAAGTCATGTACTTAGTATATTCTATTAATTAAAACTTTTGTATTTACCAATTGCTGTCGACCTGAAATCCCCCCAAAAACCCCCGGGGGTCGACAGCAAAAGGTAATTTCTGGTATGTGTTGACTTTCATGCTTTTGAGGTGTATAATAGAAACAACATACTGCAGCTTGAAAACTTAACCATTTGTTCCTTGTGGCATTTTTCAACCTATCCACGGGGTTTGTAGCCTCCCCTTTGGGGATTGAAACACATTCACGCAGCTTGGGTGAATGTGTATCCTACAAGGTTTGTAGCCTCCCCTTTGGGGATTGAAACTGTCTCTCACTTCTCAAAACATTTTCTAAATTCTTGGTTTGTAGCCTCCCCTTTGGGGATTGAAACTCGCAAGGCACACTGAACAACCTTATCGTATCGAGTTTGTAGCCTCCCCTTTGGGGATTGAAACCCGCCTTTCTCAAGCAGTTCTGCACATTCTTTTTTCAGTTTGTAGCCTCCCCTTTGGGGATTGAAACTTCTGTCATAGTACCCAACAAGGTACCGTCCCGGTAGGTTTGTAGCCTCCCCTTTGGGGATTGAAACGATTTGGGAGCTGAGAACGAAACAGGCTGGGCAAAGTTTGTAGCCTCCCCTTTGGGGATTGAAACATAAAATCAAGAAAAATGCAGTGCAGCATGGTTGCAGGTTTGTAGCCTCCCCTTTGGGGATTGAAACAAGTGATACTTGAGGTGACAAAGTATAATATGAAGAGTTTGTAGCCTCCCCTTTGGGGATTGAAATCACATATCCATGGTTCATATCCTCTAAATTTTCAACAGTTTGTAGCCTTCCCTTTGGGGATTGAGGAGGAGGGGGGTGTAGCATTCCATTTGGGGATTGAAAGGAGGGGGAAGTTTCCCATTTTATAAAAATCAATTTATGCACTTAACTGAATTTTACATTTTATCTAATTCTATTTAATCTGTTACAAAAACAAAATTACAACCAAATAAAAACTTTCGTAATATTGTTAAAAATAATATTATTTTATTGAAGGGGTTGGTAAGGATGAGCGATATAAAAAATATTCAAGAGGATATTAAACATGAGGTTGCTATTGATATAGTCATGGGAGTTATCGGTGAGCTAACCAATATAAAAATTAAAATTGAAGATTTGTCTTTTGACAACGAAACAAAAGAACGAAAGATTCAAAAAATAGAAAAAATCTTAGAAATACTTTGGAAAGAAAGAGATCTCATCTATCGTGGTGATAAGGATGCGATTGAAAGGGCACTAACTGCTTATGCTCTCCTCTATTGGTTAATTGATGAAGAAAAAATTATAAACTCTAAAACCTTTTAAATCAAGAAGGGGAAAACACAAATGATTAATGAAAATCTTTATAAACTAAATAGCAAAGATCATGATGAAATCTTTTGTGAAATTAGGGAAAACACTTTTAAAAACAAAAGTCCAGTTGATTACCCTAAAATAATTATTCTTTGCGGACAACCCTGAGGAAAGGAAAAAGTAAAATAATAACATTATCAGAAAAAGGTAGGGGCTGATAATGGCAAAAAATTTAAGAAGATGGTGAAACTCTACTTTGTAGCTGAAATAAAAAAGCACCTCAGCGCAGATGCTGGGTGCTTTAACATGTTTTTTAGGAGATTGATAGGATTATAATTTTAAACATATACATAAATTTTTCATGTCATAAAATCCACAGGATTTTTTTCAATGCCAATTATTTGCCTTTCTGAGTACCATGTATTTTGAAATTTGTAGATAATAACCGAATCTTCTGAGAGGTCAAGAACTTTTTCAAGTTCAAGAATTAGTCTTCTTAAGGTTGCTTCTGATATGTTGCCTTCGAATACCGAATTTTGCACCCATGTGAGATACTGCCTGCATTTTTTCAAAGCTTTTGCCACCCGTTTTTCATTGACATCATAAACAAGAATCACAAACATAGCGCCTACCACCTTGCAACAAAAGGTTTGTATTCTATATTTTCCAAAAACAATTTTTGTAGCTTGTATGCTTCCATTCGGATGAGCCTTTTGTAACTCACTTGAGTATTTAGTTTCGGATGCGTTATAGTAGCGTAGAGCTTTTGGTTATACTCAGAGACAAACAATTTTTTGCCCTGGTCGTTCAATATAATGCCGTTTAGTTCCTTTTCAAAATGTTTTTCTCCCAGCACTTTCTTGTTAACGAGAGAAAAAATTACTCTGTCTACAATTATGGGTTTGAAGATTTCGGAAATATCTAAGTTCAATGAAAACTTGCGCTGGTTTGTGGAATGCAGATATCCTATGCGCGGGTCAAGCTGTGTTTGGTAAATCTCTCCAAGAGTTGTAGCATACAAAAGAGAATTCCCAAAGCTAATCAGAGCATTTATCTTGTCAAGAGGTGGATTTTTGCTCCTGCGGATAAATGTAAAATTTTCATCATCCAGTATTTTGTTAAAACACTTATAGTAGACTTCTCTTATATTTCCCTCTAAAGCCATAAGCGTATTTACATCATCGCATGAGTTTATGTTATGGAGCATTCTTTCGATTGTTTCTATCTCATCTTTTAGCATATTTCCACGGGAATTGTAGTACCTCAGAACCACAAGCATATTTAGAACAGCTCCTTCAACAATTGACCTTGCAATGGTAATTCTTTTGTTGTAGTCGTTGTAAAATTCTACCTGCTTGAGTATCACAATGCCTGAGTTGTAATGTTCGCGCGGATAGTATGTGCCAACGTAGTACTCATATCTGTTGAAAAAATGGACACATATATTCTTTTCTGTCATGAACTCCAAGAATCTTTTGTTTATGTCAACCTCTCCAAATATAAAAACTGATTCTATCTCTTCAACAGGAAAATACTTTTTGCCTTCATCTGTTTCAAACATGATGGTGTTATCTTTCCTTCTTAAAAACCCTGAATTGAAAACATAAAGGTCTTTTTTCACTTAAAATCACCCCGAAAATCTTTTTTGTGGACAAAACCTTTTCTTTTCAAGCAAAACAATATTCCCTGTAAGCACACTTTGGACAATACTTACAGTAGGCTGCAGGAGGCGGGCTCTCTTTTTCAATTATCGTTTCAATCTCAGCTATCATCTTATCCAATTTTTCTTCATCTTCAAGAGTCAGCTCAACCTCCTCTTTCTTCCTCTCCTCTGGATAAAAAAGCACTCCTTTTGCTGAAATTCCTGCTTCTTTTAGAATTTTTATATAAAACAAAAGCTGATACCTTGATGCTTCTTTGAACCTTGAAGACTTCTTTGTCTCACCAATCACTATCTCATCTTTGTCCTGATACAGAATGTCAAACACTGCATTGCCAAATTTTATCTCCTTCTGATCTTTACTGTAATAATACTCATGAAGAAACCTGCCAAGCACGATGTTATCGTCGTTCTCATCTGGCAAAATGCTATGTGCCATGAGCCACACCTGTCTTTTGCAGATGTTGTAATACCAGATGTAAACACCTGTCATGTAAATATCCATTTTCAAAACACCATCCTGTTTCTTAAAATCAAGCAAAAATGACATTGTCGTTTGGGTCATACACAAATCCTGTCTTAGGGCTGTAATACCGCTCACAGGATGTGGGTGGCAAAGATAATATTCCTTTCTCTTCATCAAAAATCTGGGCGTATTTTACTGGCACAGAAATTGTGTATTCAAAAAGGATATTTTTAAGTTTAAGATAGATTTCTCTTCTTTCGTAATAATCTTTAATGGAAAAAGAGTCTATATACCTTTGATAAGCATCTTCTATTTCTTCATTGTTTCTTATGATGACGCTGACATACCCACCCCGCTGCTGGATAAGACTAAACCTTGAGATTGTAATCTCTTCCTTTTCCAGAATACTGTCAAACTTTAAAAGCCTTATTGCCTTCAAAAACTCTTCAGACTTTTTAAATGATTTATTTTCTTTTATCATCCTGAAATAATTATCAATCAGCATACCATAGTCTTTTTCTTCCACTTCGGGATGTTGCAAAAGAAGCATGCTTGATATTTCAATTGCCGTGTTGCCATAAACTCTTTTTGCAAAGGTTATGCCACTTTCATCTTTCATGTTTACAACCAGCACACTACCTTGGGTTTTTTCATTGTGCCTGTTGCACCTTCCTGCACACTGGATTATTGAATCAATAGGAGCTATGTCTCTTATTACACAATCAAAGTCAATGTCTACCCCTGCCTCAATCACCTGGGTTGAAACAACAATGGGTTTTCTGCCGCTGCTCAACATATCTTCTATTTTCTTAATAACCTTTTTCCTATCTTTTGGCACAAGATTTGCTGAAAGGTAAATAACCTCTTTATTTTTGAGATTGTTTTTTATCCCATTGTAGATTTGATGCGACTGATTTATGGTGTTGGCAACAATCAAAAACGATTTTTCGTCTTCATATACTTCTTGTAAGAAGAAATCCACAAATTCAGCTACTTTTAAATCACTGTGGTGATACATAAGCTTTGTTCTGTTAAAAATTGAATAGTCACAAAACCCTGCAAGCTCACAAGCATCTTCGAATATAAGTGGTTTTGTGGCTGTCATGAGAATAATCTTGCACCTGAAAAGCTGCGAAAGTTTCCTCAAGATCTCTTCAACAAGTGGCAGAAGCTCAACCTCAATTGCCTGAATCTCATCAAGGAGGAGTACTGAATCGTAAAAAGCATGGAACTTTTTGAGCATCCTGTTTCTGTTTGAAATTAAAGTTTCAAGCAGCTGAACAAATGTTGTCACTACAAACCCAGATGTCCAGTTTTCTATAAAGCATTCTGATGCAACTTTTTCATATACTGTAATTTCATCTGTAATTTCTTTCAGAGCCTCTTCTTTCCCCTTGTACTCACCATCAGTTAGATGATGATGTTTTAACAAGTACCTGTCTCTGTTTGTTTCAAAATCTTCTATTGTTTCAAATAGCTGTTTGACAACATCATAGTTCTGGTCTATTATAGAGGTGAATGGAAGAGCATATATTATCCTTCCAGACTTTTTCAAAATTTCTTTCAGTTTTACTGCTGCAAACACTCCTGCCAAAGTCTTCCCTGTGCCTGTTGGGGTTGTGATAGAAAATATGTCTTTTTCCTTATTCTTTTCAATGTTTGAAAGTACAGCCTCAAACACACTTTGTCTTATTCTCTTCAGATTTTTGTCCTGAGTCGGTTTGATAACTTTCTCTCTTGCCACAATAAGTCTATTTAACGAAGCATAGCAGGGCGACAGTAACTTGTAATTTGCAGCTGACATCTTGTCTGCCCATATGAGAAGAGAATACAACTTTTGCTGGGCAAAATAAAGCTCAGTTCCATCTTTGAAAGCCTGCGGTATCATACCAATCATACGAATGCCATATTCAATTCTTTTAAGGTATCTCAGGATATCCTCTATAAAACCCCTTTGCTGTGCTAAAAACTTTTCAAACACATCACAAAGCCCAACCTTTTCAAGCGAAGGTTTTATATCTTCAGCATTGCACCTCAAATCCTCAATCTGAACATAGGCATCATCTATTTTCTGAATAAGGTTTATATCTGCCTTGAAATCCCCTGCAAATTTTTCTGGCAGGTTCTTGCTAATATCCTTGACATCTCCGTGATGGTGAAGAATGCAAGCGTAAATCAAAAGAGATATGACTTCATCTAAAGAAGCTGGTGGGTTCATCTTTTGTAAACACAGTCCTTTCTTTTGCATCCAGCAAAAGACCCCAAAGATGGCTGATAAAAAACCATGTTGTGAATGCTTGCTTGACACACCGCTAAGATGACTTTGAAAAAATGTTGTAAATTTCCCAAAGTCATGACAAAGACATATAATTTGCAGTGCTTCTTTTTCCCAGCTTTTTAGCTCCACATTTGCCTCCATAGCATAGTGATAAACTTCAAGAAGGTGATCATAGAGGAGCTTATCAGGATTTTTGTGAGAAAAATACTCCATGCAAATCCCCCTTTTTGCTGTAAATAAAAACTTTTACACCAAAACAAGAAAAACGCCACTTGGGACTATCCCCCAAATGGCAAAATATCTTTTACATCAACGAGACACATTCTTTTTTGTCACTTGAAAACTCTTTTATAAAATACACCTTGTCCTGCGCACTGCTATCTAAATCTACCCAGATAGGATTGAGATTTTCGTCGTTAATATACGTCTTGACCTTTGTGGCAAACCTATCTTTGTCAAAATCGCACGGCATCCTGTCTTTCATGAGGGCAAGAGAAGAAGAAGATTCTAAGCTTAAGTTCAAAGATTTTATTAAGCCTGTATCAAGCACAGTTAAAATACCTGCTCTGCTGTCTTCCCACCTGTAGGCTTCAAATTCACCCAAAAACTCAGTCTTTGCAGCAAACGGAGCACTGCCAAAGTATATAGGAAATTCTGACTTGCCACTTTCAAGCCTTGACCTTAAGTTATAATATACTTTTTCATCTTTTGGCATAACAAAAACTCTAAAACCTACAAATCCATTGTATCCAGCCAAGATCTCAAGCGGCACCTGTGTGTGGGTATTTGGATTTTTTAGTTCATTTACAGTTGTTGCTTTTATATAGTTCACCGTCTGTATAATCTTATATGTCCTTTCTATCTTTTGTACTGCAACTAAAAGGTTTTCTGCTGAGAGCACCTCATAATAACTATCCCTCTCAAAACCCAAGATAGCTGCAACAATACCTTCAATCACAGTCCTCGGTGGCACAAGATACGAAAGCGATGATGAGTTTGTATAAAATTTTCTAAAGTGAGCAAACTTGCCTTTGAGGTCAAACACTAAAAATTTCATTTTCTTCTCACCTTGTTTTTCTAAACTTCTTCAAGATCAAAAGTACCAAATGTATCTTTAAAGTCCACAACATTGCCACCGCAAACAAGGCAAAGTTCTGGGTGTTTGAAATAGTAAATCTTTGAAATTATATCTTTGTTCTTATGCAAAATCTCAGCCAAATCTGTAATATCAAGCTGAACATCTTCAATTTTTCGCGGTTTTTCGACAACCTCAATGAGTTTAATGTAATCTCTGAGGTCTCCAAGTAAGGTTTTATCGTCTACATACTCTACTCTCATGTAAAGCCTTGGATACTGACCTATCTTGCTTCTGGTTGCTAAAAGTGGAATTGCTTCTTTCATTGCTGTGTCAAAAAGTCTGATATCATCCTCAGTAAGCCCTGTTATCTTTGCCCTTCTTGCGCTCACTATCCCAGAAAAAGCTATGAAAGAGTATTTCACTCTGTAGTCTTTGCCTATAGCACCCTGCTGTTTTTTCTCATCGCTTGCAAAATGGCTTGTGATAGACGCTTCTAAAAGTTCAACCTTGTTCAATGAATATCCCCAGTTGAACTGTACTGGTCCAATGTAAGTTTCAGTTCTTCCTTTAATAGGAATTGTGGCACCAAAAAGTCTTATGTCAATGAATGTATCAAGCACGTCTAACTTATCAACTTCAGTATTTTTTTCTTTTGCTGTAGCATCTAAAACTTTTTCTGGCTTTTCACTCTTGCCTTCAATCTTTCGAACATAAATCTTTTGTCCTATATCTTCTAAATAATCACGGATATACCTTTTTACACGAACATCTGACACAAGGTTTATCTCTTTTTCCCAATCCATTCTTGGTCGATTTTCTTCATCTGGGTCACCGTTTGGATTGCAAAGCTTAGCATCATAGGTAAACAAAATCTCGCTGTTCTTATCAATAATCTTCTTTTCCATCTTTCATCAGTCCTCCTATTTTAATTAGATGTATCCTGAGAGTTCGAAGCATTTAATATAACCTTTTGAGTTTTGTATGCATAGCCAGAGAGGATGTAAAATAGAGTTTCATATTTGTCAAGCTTCCATGAATCTATGTGCTTGTCCAAAAGCCTTTTCATTTCGGCAAAAATCATCTCGGTGTACGGTAAAAGTTTTTCTTGCCTCAGCTTGTTGTGAACATCATTACACAGTCTTATAAGCTTTGGCTTGTCAATCCCATTGTAATTTATCTTGTTCAAAATTGGTTTGTGTCCAGCAGAGTCGTCTTGCCTATCTTTGGTAGCAAGATATTGTTTTGCTCCTATCTCGCCAATCAAAACTCCAAGCAAAAACAGAGCTGTCTTTGGCTCATCATAATTCATTTGTTGAATATAGGTTTTGAGATCGTCGGACAAATTCAGCTGCGCAATATCCATCCCTCTTTTCACCTCCAAGCAATCTAAAAGTTCTAAAAACTTTGTAACAAAAACCATTTTAATAACTATTGAAGCAATGTCGTTTCCTATAAACTTTGAAAGGTTATACCCTTCTTTCCCGTAAACAACAACACATACTGCCTTTATGAAGTTTTCTATGAGAACATCTCTTGCTATTCTCTTGCCAGAAAAAATAGCATCGTAGATGTTCAAAAGCCTTTGCGCTTCTTTGCTCTCACTTATGTTTTTGAGCCTTATTGGAACGCTGTAATAGATGCTTTCAAGGGAAATCTTAAAAGAAGGGTCATTCCCAATGAGGTCAGTATACTGAGAAAAGACTTTTGAAGCTGCATTGTAAATTTTGTCGAAAATTGAAGGATTGATGTCGGGTATAAATCTTATTATCTTTGTACCTGCTTGTGCTTCCCTGTAGAAAATCAGGTTCAGCAAAAAATAGTGGTTTTGGTCGAAATATGAAAGAAAGTTGTATATATCATCTCGCAGTTTTTCCAGGCTGTTATAGTTCCATGCAGTGTTCAACGAATTCGTGATATTTTGGGAAAGTTCCTCTAAATAGTTTTTTGTTAGCTTTGCACTTGTGTAAACAAAAGTTGGCAGAACATATACATCAAATGTTCCGAGCTGTGTTTTAAGTTTATTTCTTAAAAATATGTCTCCTGCCACAAGCTTTAAAAGACATTTTTCGCATACAGTTATGTTCTTGGCATAGTTCTTTTGGTCAAGATAAGATGCAAATATATTCTGGTTTGTCGTAAAATATTTAAACTTTGTCTTTTTAAATCCTTCGAATGATAAGTTATCTGTGTCCAAACATATATAACATATATTACCTTCTTTTTGCTTCTTTTTAGTCTTTTCTGTGCCTTTTTTGACCTGGCGTTTGTATGCAATAACAGCGTCAATATACTCTGGATAGCTTGTCAAAGGCTTTCCATCAACACAGAGTATATACAAGCCTATTTGCTGAGGTTTTAGCTCTGTTAATTTTTTTAATCCATTTGTACATTCCTTTGTAAAAACATCTCTCAATTGCTTAAAAATCTTATCTGTTGATTTTGCATTGTTAATCAGTTCTTTGTAAATTTGTGATAGCGGCTTTTCAGTCAATCTCTTGTTGTCATTTACCACTATATTGTCAGTATCTAAAAAATAAACGTATTTTTTCTCTATCTTCTGCTGCAAATACCTCTTTTCTTCATCGATAAGTTCAGAAGATTTGCTCAGATATTCTTTGACTTTGACAAAATACATATCTAATATTTTTTTACATATGTCAGATACTACAGGTATTTCACATTCAACAAGGTTTGGAATGGTTTCTGTTAGAAAATATGCAAAAGATGTCGTAGAAGCAAACCATTGTGACGAATTTGCCCCTTCTGCCGAACCAACATAAACATATTTTTTAGCAGTTTCATCATCAATTTCTTCAGCACAGTCTATATTAATTTTTTTCTCATTTGTAGAAAAGTCAATTTTTGCAACATATCTCTTTTCATCCCCAGATGGAACCTCAATATCTTCTGTAAGAACAGATAAATAGGCATCATTTCCAGATGCATCACCAATTAAAATATCACCAACCTCAACTATTTCCTCTATCAATAGCCTCTCACCTCACTTTTATGTTAATTATACCAATTTTATTTTCAAGATACAACCAAATTTTGAACTTGCAATTCTCGTTAGTTAGTTCACTTTTTAATTTTACATACCGTTATTTAATTTTTAAGGCCAAATTTTATGCGAAGTTAATTAACTTTATATGTTATTTTTTTCATTTTATATTATTTTTGCTTGTACAAAAATTGACATTTTTAATTATGTACTTTGTGATTTGTGACGTATTATGACTTTTGTATTTACCAATTGCTGTCGACCTGAAATCCCCCCAAAAACCCCCGGGGGTCGACAGCAAAAGGTAATTTCTGGTATGTGTTGACTTTCATGCTTTTGAGGTGTATAATAGAAATAACATACTGCAGCTTGAAAACTTAACCATTTGTTCCTTGTGGCATTCTTCAACCTATCCACGGGTTTGTAGCCTCCCCTTTGGGGATTGAAACTTTTTAGTAGTCCAGAAGAAGAAAAATTACTTAATACCGTTTGTAGCCTCCCCTTTGGGGATTGAAACTCCACACATTCACTCTAATATCACCGTACTTACCAAGTTTGTAGCCTCCCCTTTGGGGATTGAAACTAATATTAATTAATGCTATCACAAGCCTTATCACCAGTTTGTAGCCTCCCCTTTGGGGATTGAAACACCATCCATCACTTATCCCTTAACATTAAACAACCAGGTTTGTAGCCTCCCCTTTGGGGATTGAAACTGTCGAAACGCATTAAATGCCTGCCCCGCTATTGTAAGTTTGTAGCCTCCCCTTTGGGGATTGAAACAAGTCTGCGGTCTCTCAATCATTCAGCTCTCCTCCTTGTTTGTAGCCTCCCCTTTGGGGATTGAAACACTTGATAGGTGGATATGTAGATAGTGACGGGGACGGGTTTGTAGCCTCCCCTTTGGGGATTGAAACTCCAGTCAAGTAATTCCCAACCCTCGAATGTAAACTGTTTGTAGCCTCCCCTTTGGGGATTGAAACTAATATTAATTAATGCTATCACAAGCCTTATCACCAGTTTGTAGCCTCCCCTTTGGGGATTGAAACCTTTCAAAATATTCCTTTCAAACCCATTGTATCTAGTTTGTAGCCTCCCCTTTGGGGATTGAAACATTTCTTCGGGGTCTTCAACACAAAATCTACAAGGAGTTTGTAGCCTCCCCTTTGGGGATTGAAACCGTTGATATTAGGAATTGCAATACTATTTGGTTCTGTTTGTAGCCTCCCCTTTGGGGATTGAAACATAATTGCTCTTGTAAGAGACAGACTTGAACGTGAAGTTTGTAGCCTCCCCTTTGGGGATTGAAACTATATTTTTGTTCTATTGTTCTAAAATAACCTCGAGTTTGTAGCCTCCCCTTTGGGGATTGAAACCAGCGACGACATTGGGCATCCGCAGGGCGAAATACCGGTTTGTAGCCTCCCCTTTGGGGATTGAAACTTATACCTAAAAGTATAATAAAGCAAAATATAAAACGTTTGTAGCCTCCCCTTTGGGGATTGAAACTAATGTGAAGCTTCTCTCTTGAGTGAGCCAATCAGTTTGTAGCCTCCCCTTTGGGGATTGAAACGTCTAATCATCATTCAGCACCTCCTAACAAACGACGGTTTGTAGCCTCCCCTTTGGGGATTGAAACTAATGTGAAGCTTCTCTCTTGAGTGAGCCAATCAGTTTGTAGCCTCCCCTTTGGGGATTGAAACTTTTTTTGTGGTGTATGAAAAACCATTTGATTATCAGTTTGTAGCCTCCCCTTTGGAGATTGAAACTCAACAGGCTGAACCACAGTTTGGTTATGTTGATAGTTTGTAGCCTCCCCTTTGGGGATTGAAACTGATTTCCATTGTTAAATTATGCTATTACCATTTGTGTTTGTAGCCTCCCCTTTGGGGATTGAAACTAAAAGTAAGCCCTTGGGCATTTTTCAAACAGTGCGTTTGTAGTCTTTCCTTTGGGGATTAATAAGAAGTCTAAGTTTTGGAGGTAGAGGAGAAAAGGAGACTTTCTGTTGGAGATTGATACTGCTACCAATGGTGTAGTAAATGGTAGTGCAGGTGCATGGTCTGTATGCTTTTTGTTTTGGAAATTAAGGGAATTAGAAGAGTATTTGCTTAAAAATTGGATAAAAAAGAAGCGCCTTCTTTTAGAAATTTGTTAAGTAAAGTTTATAACCAATTTTTTTATAAAAAAAAGGGCTTTTCATAGCCCTTTTAATCCTTGCCCGTGAACAAGTATAATCTTTTCAGGATTTAAAATTTTTAATGTGTGTAAAATTTCAAAGTAGTTAGAATGAGCAGAAAGAGGAATATCAAAATAGTGAACCTCAAAATTCTTTATTACCTTTATCATCTCATGAATATACTGCTGTTCTTCTATATATCCGCTTTTGATAAACCCAAATGCACTGCCGTTCAAAAGTTGAACATACTTTACTGCAATGCTGTTTGGCTGAAGCATACCAGAGCTTGCAACCACAACGTCTGCTTTTTTAATATTATTTTCAACATCATTTGAATTTCCAAGACTAACATTGTAGAAAAAATTTTTCTCTCTTTTTTCTAAGTAATAAAGACTTATCTCTTTTGCCAGCCCGTCAACTATCACCTTCGGTCTTGTTCTGCAATAGGCATTTATAATTGCTAAAACTTCCTGAGCTCTGCCTATAGAAAACGCAGGTATAAAAACCTTCAGTTTTAATTTTACCAGAAAATCCACCGCATGTGCCAAACACCTTGCAGCATCCTCATACTTGATAGCAAAATCTTTCATTCCATATGTGTGTTCGCTGACAAGATAGGTTACCTTTCCTTTTTTCAAAATTTCTTGCAATGACATGCCTTCCAATATCATCTGACTGTGCAGAGAAAAATCACCTGTGTATATGAGTCTTCTGTTGCCAAAATGAATGTCAAACCCTGCAGAACCCAAAATATGTCCGTTTGGAAACGCTGATACTTTGAATTTGCCAATCTCAAACTCTTCTGCATATTGGATAAAGTTAATTTTCTTTCCTCTCAGACATTCCCTGTTCATGATGAATATAAGATCAATTGTCTCTTTGGTGGCATAAACTGGTATTTGATGAGGCAGATACTGGACAAAACTGTAATGGTCGTAATGCGCATGAGAAATTAAAACAGCTTTTATCATATTTGTTGAATAACCTTTTTGTGCTAAAAATCCTTCTATGTCAACAATGCAAAATTCTCTTGGTTGACTTCCGCAGTCGATAACTAAAATTTCATTTTCAAATCTCAAAAAATGTATGTTATATTCAGGATATGTGAAAAAATGCATGTGCTCATCTTGATAATTAAAATACCACACCTTTTTTGAAATATCCTCTAAATTCTCAAAATAATAGATGTCATCAGAAGCATCAATCCCCAATTTTACTTTTTCTTCATGCCTCAAATATTTTTCAGTTAAATGCTTCCTGCACTCCACAATTCCCAAATTGTAAAGACAATAACTTGCACGTGTTTTGACAAAAGCATCGTCTGTATCTTCTACTATCTTCACAATATCGTTTTTGCCACTTAAACAGAGTTTAAATGTTGTTAAATTTTCTTTTAGCTTTCTAATTTCATTCCAGATAAAACAGCTATGCAGATTCCCAGAAACCTTATCCATCCTTCTTGAAATTTCTTTTGGAACTTTTTCAAATTCCTCAACCAAAAACAGCAAATCTGAAGCAATATTTAAATCTTCCTCATTGCATATCAGTAAATATCTCTCTATTTTTTCCCTTTCTGACTCAAAAATATGAAATGCTAAATCTGTATAGCCCATTTTAGCAAGTGAAGCAATATAAATAATTTTTTCGATCTCTTCTCCCATATCAATTAGTTTTGACGAAAAAAGAAAACTGGGAATGTAATATGCGGATTTATAAAGTTCTCTGCACAGTCTTTTTTGTTCAGTAACATCATTTCTTGCAAGAGCTTTGTAACTTTCATGTACCTCTGAAGTCATTTTATCACCTGCTTGCTATTGCTTTTATTGAGGCGGTGCAGGTTCAAATTCATTCAGCAGTATACGTGTTGCTGCCTGTTTTATATTTGTATCAAAATCGCTTCTTTTTCGAATATAATCCAAATATTTGTATATATCAGATTTGCTAAAGTTGTTCAGCACATCTTTTGTTATCTGCAGAACAATTGCCTGCTCTTCGCTTGTAAGTTTTACAGGCTTGTCTGGATAGCCCATTTGTTCATATAAAAATATTAGAATATCCTTGTCAACTATATTTTTCCAGTATGGCTGTATATTCAGCAGAGCTATTCTTCTTATATTTTTGTTGTCATTAAGCAAAATGTTTTTTAACTTTTCTTTAATAATTTCCCTCAGCTTTGAACTTACTGTTATTACCTCTTTCAAAACGCGATGAATTGATGAAAGAGCTGATAAATCTTTACATAAAAGCAGTTCATCGGCCATAAGTGTGCAGTATGTTTCTGAACCCTGTACTATAAAAAACGCATACTCAGCATATTTCAGGTCTTTTTCTTTTTGAACAAGCTCCTTTACAAAGTTAAGACTGTCTGCACCTAAAAAGCCGAGCGTCAAAATTGCGTTTTTATAATCTCCCAGTTTTGCATCTTTTCTTTTCAAAACAGCATCTTCCAAATACGGAGCCAAATCTTTATCTTTTGTATATCTTAAACAATAAACCATAGAAGAGAAAGCCGAATAGTTGCTGTCAAATAGATAATTTAATATCTCTTTTTTAAAATCTTCATTCATTTTCTGCTTAGAATAAGCAATGCAAAGCTGTTTAAAATAAGTAAAGTTTTTTTCTGACCTGTTTTTGATATTTTCAGCATGATTATTCTGGCTTTCTGCTGACTCTTCCGCCATATAATCTTTTATAACTGCCTGAATAATGCTTTTTGCAAAATTTTTAAGAAAATTGTAGTTTATTTCAAAATAATTTTTAAGTTCAATTACACCTTCTTTTCCCATGTATCTGGCAAATTTTTCTTTAAAAAAGTTTGCAATTGCTCTATCTGTTGTATTATCTCTTTCAAGAGTGGTAAGCAGAAAAATCATTTGATTAATAAAATTTGTATTTTTTGAATATACAAGCATTTTTAAAAGTTCAAACTTTATATAGTTCAAATGTTTGATATCTGAAAATCTGCTGTATGCCATTTGAATAAGTTCGCTGTCAGAAATTTTACCAATTGCTAAAAGCGCAATCTTTATCTGTGGATACCAGCTCCATTTTGATATTATGTGCTCCAAAGTTTTTACTGCCATATTTCTATCATACTTGGCAACTTCATAGATGACATCTGAAATGTCTTCATGATCCTCTACGTCATTTGAAATAATTCTATTGACAGTTTTCGATGCATACAGCATCGGCTCAATAGGACAAATTCCCTCCCTGAGCAATTTGTTGCATTGAAATATGAGTTTTCTTTTAAATTCTGAGCGAACATAACCATACTTTGGCTGGCGTAAAAGCCCAAAGATTAGTTCAAACTCCTCAACATCCTCTTTTGAAAACATCCACATAAAAAGTCTGTTTGAAACATAATTAATCTTGTTTGTCCCAACAATAGCACCTTCAAAAATTCCCTCATCTGGACGATAAAAAGGTTCAAAAAGATTAATATCAAGTTCTCCGAAGTCTTTTATCACCTTGTCCATCTTAAAATCACTCCTTCATACCTTTTGTTTTGCAGTCTTCACGTCAGAGTCAACATCAAGGTCTATTGGAGGATTCATACTGTCATTAACAATAACTCTGAGTTTTAAATATTTGTTTTCGTCTATTTCGTATTCTATATCAATAGGAGTGCCTGGTGTAACAGGGGATCTGAAGCTGCCTATAAACGACTTTTGAATTCTCATTTTACAGTCATAAGGATCTTCCCCTGCATATATATCAATTTTTATGCCACTTGGGCTTGAAACTCTGAAAGAATTTTTAATCACACCTTTGTAAGGAACGGGCTGGTTTTTGGTAATTATCTCCCTTGGCAGCCCTTCCTCAACGTCTATCATTATAGCCTCTGCCAAAACAGTTCGGGTTACAATTTCCATTTCGGCAGAAGCTTCCTTTCTTACAGCTATGTCTAAAACAGAAGGTTTTTCTGTCTGTCTTTTTATTTCTACCTCATAGAATGAAAAAATTGACGCACCTCTTGCCACAGCTTCAATTGGATTTGGAGCTCTTATAACCTGACTTTTTGGAAAAAGTTCTTTTAATCTCTGAATTATCCTGTAATAAAAACTCATTCCTCCTGTTGCAAAAACATAATCTATTGAATTTTTATCAATTTCGTATCTTTCAAGTGTTTCAAAAATAGGATCAACTATGTTTTTACACTTTTCAAACTCTTCAATTGTCTTTAATTTTGTTCCTGAGGAATAATACAAATCTCTGGTTGCATCATTGTATTCTTTTAGTGTAATGCTAAAAAGCCATGATTTGCCACGCCAGAATTCTGGAATGTTAATCTTGAACGATGGATTTGTCTTTTCAATCTCAGGATTTAACATAACCTGGTTTGAAAAAAACTCTTTTGCCTTCTCGCAAAATACCACGAGTTTGTTTGCCATTTGTGTTTGCTCATCAGATTCAATATCACCTTCTTTTATTCTGTTTTCATCATAAAATTTGCTAAGCAAATATTTCGTAGCTGCTTTGTCAAAGTCAATTCCGCCAAGTTCATTATACCTGCCAACAGCCTTTTCTTCAACTTTTAGACAGTTTTCACTCTGGACAACGTCCATCACAACAATATCGCACGTCCCACCCCCAAGGTCAAAAACAAGCACTCTTTTGGGAGTAGAAATATCAATTTTTCTATCCTCTTCAACAAGTTCAAACTGGTCGTTTATAAAGTCAATGAAAGCTGCTGTTGGTTCTGGAATTATTCTTATCTTTTCAGGATCAAATCCTGCTTTTATGGCAGCATTGCGTGTATCTCTTATCTGATCTGTGTTAAACGATGCCGGAACTGTAATTGTCACCTGCTGAACAGGTTTTTCGCCCGAATTTAACTCAATTGTCCTTTTGCACATCTTCAAAATATGAGCAGCAACATCAACAGGGGTAAATTTCATATCATCTATTTCAAAAATTGCAGAGGTGCCCATATATCGCTTGCTATTTGATATTGTCCTTTTTGGATGATACTGTTTCATCTGTTTTGCCTTTTTGCCCACAACAATATTTTTGTCAAAGTCCAAAAACAAAACTGAAGGCAATATTTCTTCCTGAACCGAATTGTTGTATTCATCAAGCTGTGTTATCTTCATAACATGCGGTTCAACTCCGCCTCTTGCCTTTCGCTTAGCATAGGATACAACTGTATTTGTTGTGCCAAGGTCAATGCCAATGTGCATTTTTATCATCCCCCTCAAGATATTATCTTTACAAACTTGTGTGCAATTATCTTTTGATTCAAAGTCCATCTGGGATAGAGCACTTTCGCAACAAAAGTCTGTTTGGCAGATTGCACAGGTTTGTCGCTCCTGTATATTGCACCTATCTCTTCTTTTTTGACATTTATTTCAGAATTGTATTCTTCTCTGTCCAAATGTCCTATGATATTGTACAGACTTAACACTGCAAGAAAGTTTGTGAATATTTCATGCGCCGTGCCGACGTCTGCCTGCTCAAACCCATTTGCATATATGTAAATTCTGTCCAATAAATTTCCAAACTGTGGTGAATTCAAATCGTTGAAAAGTTTTATAAGAATTTTTTCAGGCAGTTGCTGCCTATCCTGCAAAAGAGCCTCTTTTTCTCTTTGAAGTTCTGAGTTGATTGCTTTTAGTTCTTCTATCTGCTCTTGATATATATTAAGCATTAGCTCATAATTTTCAATCTTTTCTTTGAGCTTTTCTAATTCACGGTTCTCTAAATTGGTTGTATTTTCTAAAGATTGTTTTATATTTTTTTCTTCTACAGATTCTAAATTTTTATTCTCTATCGCATTTCTTTTGTATACTAATAAACCTCTTTTTTTGGCTTCCTCAAATAGTTTGTTATAAATATATTCTATTTCATTTTTGTATGATGATGCCATCTCCATATATTGCTTAAACGCTGTTTTTGATCTTGGGTCAATCATAATCAATCTTCTGTTTAATTCTCCGAAAAACTGAGGGTCTCTTTCGCCACAGATTTCATAAAGGCTTCTTTTTATATTGTTAAAAACATCTTCTGTCTTTTCATTCATTTCATTTGCAAAATATCTTACTATAAAACTCCTTACAAACGCTTCAATTATAAATCTATCCTTTTTTATATTTTCTAAGCCATCATTTACAATAAGTCTGAATGCAAAGTTCTCTGAATATATATATTCCTCTATCAGTTGAATTTTTTTAAAATCAAACTGGTACTTAACAAGCTTCTCTTTTATAAACTTTAATAAGCTGGTAAATTTGCTATTTTCTTTTAAGCACTTACTGGCACCTGCAGCTGTAAGCACTTCAAGCTCAAATTGAAATTTTTCAAATTCCAGCACATTTTTAAGTTCATTTCTCAAAAACAACCTGTAATTTGGCTTTTCATAATTTCCATTTTTAGTCTCCATTCCCTGCACGATCATATTTTTTTCTCTGCCAACATACTCGTTCATATTTTAAGTCCCCTTTCAAACAATTGATTTTATTTTTTAACATTTTTATATTTATATACCCAATTCATATTTATTAGTAACTTCAATTTTCTTTAAATTAAGCTCATTTGCTTATCAATCCTTCAGTTTTCACAAGTGCAAGCTGGACACTTCTAAGTTCACTCCACATGTAAAATAATTTTTTAGTTCTTCAGGTATTCTTGAAAAGTCCACTTGAAAAGAAGATTGCGGACTGCCAAATTTCAAGCCGTAATCTTGCGGTCTGTATGGGAAATAATACTTTAATTTTCTCAACATAACATCTGCAAGAGGCTTTAACAGATGTATTCCCCTGACTTCTTCAGTACGAAGACGGGTATAATATTCTGAAACATTTGTATTATTTAACAGCATCATTGATAAAGAAGGCAATATGCTAAACGCAGCTTCAACAAAATACTTAGCAAATAGGCAAACATATTCTAATGCATAATACCTTGCCATCTCAGAAAGCATATAATGAAATTTAATTATGTTTGGTTTCTTCTTCTTGAGATTAATTATTTTTTGAAAATTACTTGCAATGTCCATGTTAATAACTTCAAAGTGTATATTGCTTGGATTTGAAACTCTGCTTTTTATAAAGTTTTTAATACCTGCCCAAAAATGATTTTTTCAAAGCCGTAAAATTCTATTTCAAAATTGTGTTTTTTGTCCATAAAACGTTCAAATGCCAGAAAATCTGTGCATGAACCGCACCCAAGAGAAAATACTTTAATCCTAATCTGGAACTCTGTGTTTTATTCTGTTCTAACAAGTATTCAAACTTCTGCACAAGTTTTAAAGTAAATTTACCGCATTAGTAATATATCATGTTCTGGCAGTTATAATCCTTGACTTTCCAGTTATTCTTTCTTGGAAAGTTACCCCTGTTTATGCAGTCATAACATAACATTCTGTAATCCAAAGTATTTTTGCAGGGGTCTTTCAAACACTTTTGCGAATGTTTCTCTTTTGACATTTTGATGAAATCTATTAAGAGTTCTGACATGCTTACCACCCTCTTTATTTGCTTTTCTCAAGACTTGTAAGGTTCATTATAATGCGCAGAAGAAGACTTGCAAAGTCAAAATTTATGCGAATAAAACCTTCGTTTTTAATTATTCAGATGCAAAATAAAATTTATTCAAATTTTACTTTACAAAATATCTTGCAAAAAGCTTTGTTTTTTTAAGACGGTGATAAATGTAATGATTAAAATTAAGTTGTTGAATAAATTATTATACCATTTATGTTATTATATAGAACTATAAATTATTCCACGTGTATTTAAAAGAAAATTTACAGTTTTCAATTTTTTGAATATAGACCTCTATCAAATAAGTAATCATTATTCCCCTCTACATGCCTCTTATATGTTCTAAAACCTCTTAACCTTACTTGCTCTAAATTGTATTCTCCTTTTAACTTCCCAAATAATCTTTCAATTTTTGTCCTTTGCTTATATAACCTTTGTCCTTCCTCACTTATTAAAAATTCCATATTTTTTACCCTCAAAATATTTTTTACATTACTAAAATCCTTACTATTTCTCTTATTTACCGCCGCTACAAACTTTATCCCAAGTCTATCTGCCACCTCAAACCACTTCGCACAATCATAACCTGCATCTGCTAATATCACATCAAGCCAAATATCTTAGATCAATACAAAAGTTCTACTACTCCTACTGTCATGGACATTTGCACGTGTCAACCACTATACTATTGGTATAACCCCATCTCCAACTGTTGCTATTACATGTAATTTATATCCATCGTAAAAACCTAAACTAATACATACTCCTATTCCTGCTTCTTTGTCATCTCTCGAGCTTCTCAAATGAGCATAAAAAATTAGAATTTTTATTACATTAGCTAAATGTTATTGCTTGCATTTCAGTTTATATTTTCTTTTTTTGTTAAGGTGTTATTTTCCATTTTATATTTTGTATTAACTATTTTCTTTACTACGCTGATTTTGTAGTTTCCAATTGCTGTCGACCTGAAATCCCCCCAAAAACCCCCGGGGGTCGACAGCAAAAGGTAATTTCTGGTATGTGTTGACTTTCATGCTTTTGAGGTGTATAATAGAAATAACATACTACAGCTTGAAAACTTAACCATTTGTTCCTTGTGACATTCTTCAACCTATCCACGGGTTTGTAGCCTCCCCTTTGGGGATTGAAACGATAATGGATGTCGTGTATATGTTGCCCGGCCTCGTTTGTAGCCTCCCCTTTGGGGATTGAAACTAATACCTTCCAGTCGTCCATTAATTCTCTTCATCTGTTTGTAGCCTCCCCTTTGGGGATTGAAACTTATAGCCATCTTAAATCAACCTCCTCAATTTCGTGAGTTTGTAGCCTCCCCTTTGGGGATTGAAACAACACATCGTAATTACTTAGCAGCCCTTTTTTCCACGGTTTGTAGCCTCCCCTTTGGGGATTGAAACAAGAGAAAGAGGAAAAGAAGCAAAAAAGAGTAAAGAGTTTGTAGCCTCCCCTTTGGGGATTGAAACCTGGACTTGTTACATGCAGTTGAGACAGCAGTGAGGGTTTGTAGCCTCCCCTTTGGGGATTGAAACCTGGACTTGTTACATGCAGTTGAGACAGCAGTGAGGGTTTGTAGCCTCCCCTTTGGGGATTGAAACACAGGGAAAGAAGTGTATGTAAGTACGAAAGATATGTTTGTAGCCTCCCCTTTGGGGATTGAAACTATATTCAATATTGTCATTTGGAGCTGTAGCATTTTATGTAGAGATAGCAAAAGGTGGTAAACCACCTTTTAGTACATTTTTTGTAGGATTTAGTGACAAGTTGATATATAAGGTGGTGTTGCTATATTTATTAACTCAACTGATAATTCCTATAGGTCTGATAACATTTATTATACCAGCATTCCTGTAATGAACGAAAATGAGTGAAAATGACGAGAAATGAGATTTGAAAAGATAAGGTACCTCCTGATAAAATTAATAAAGTAAGTTGTACAACTTACGAAAAAACAAAACAAAGGAGGTACCCTCTTTGAAGTATACACAAAATGAGAAGATATTACAAGTGACAGAGAAAACTTTAGTTGTAGGAGTAGACATAGCAAAGGAAAGGCATGTTGGAAGAGCATTTGATTTTAGAGGAGTGGAGCTTGGCAAGAGAATAGAGTTTGAGAACAGGAAAGAAGGTATGGAGAAATTTTTGGATTGGGCAAATAAGATAATGAAAGCTAATGGCAAGGAGAACATGATAGTAGGGATAGAGCCTACAGGGCATTACTGGCTGTGCTTTGAGCAGTACTTAAGAGAGAATGGCATAAAAGTGGTATTAGTGAATCCTTTTCACGTGAAGAGGAGCAAGGAGCTCGATGATAATACGCAAACTAAGAGTGATATAAAGGATCCAAAAACGATAGCGATGCTTGTGAAGGATGGAAGATACACAGAACCAAATATACCCGAGGTATATACGCTGAGATGAGAGGTATATTGAGAGAGGAATTATATTTATATTAGCATTATTTCCAGCAAATTATATATTGTATGAAAATAGTGATGTTTCTATAATTGAGATAATAAAAGAGTGCTTTAGGATTACAAAGAAAGCCAAGCTCAAAGTATTATTGTTTTACCTTAGTTTTATCGGATGGTACATTTTAGGTATGCTAACTTTAGGTATATTATTTATATATGTTACACCCTATATATCAGTGACATCGTATTATTTATACAAAAAATTATCAGGTAAGGAATATGTAAATAGTGAAATTTCCAGTCAATATATGATTTAATAAGATGTTCATATTTTATTAAGGAGGGAATCAAATGAAAAATAAAACTAAAAAAGTAATTAATATTATTGTTATTCTAGCATTATTAACAAATTTATGTATATCAAATACAGCAGCTGTTTATGCAGATACTAAATCTACAACTACACAGTCTTCAAATACACAAGCTGCAAATATTAATAAAGTAGGCAGGACAGTAGTGTACAAGATAAATTCTATAAATCCCAATGAATTAAACAAGGTAATAAATGATTTTAACAGTAAATATGGATATTTAGATTTAGAAGATACTATAATTATAGAGTTTTCTGGCGATTATTTATTTGATTTGATTAATGATTGTTTGGAATATAATAATATTACTATTCATTATGGAGCTAGCAAAGGTGCTAGCAATTTATATAGTCACGAGGTTTTAGACAAAAAGTATGGTGCTATGAAGACTGCGATTAGTTCTACAAGTATTAATGCGTTTGTAAGATACAAAAAGAGTAATGGCAAATACAGGTATGTTTATGTAGATTCAAACAGTCCATTTTGGTTTAATATAACAGACAAGGATTTTTATAAGTATTTCAATGTTAAAGAAGATTCAACATTTAGAAGTCCTGAGTCAAAGCGCATTTTTTATTCAAAAGATTTCTTTTCATTAAATCCAATTGGACAATATTTTTCCGATAGATTAAAGATAGCACCATTAAATGGATATTCATTTATATATCAAGGTAAAATGTATATTTGTGGTTTAGAGTCAGCTTATAATTTCTTTAAGGACTTTTTAAGTCAGCCATCAGAAAATTTACGTGATCTGCCATTTGATACTACAGAATCAGCAGAAGGGTTTAAGATTGCAATATCACAAGCATTACAGAGCACAGGAATTTATTATACAGAGACTTTTCTTGAAATAGCTAATATTTGGGATGGACAAATACCATATTTAATACAGACATTGAAAGAGATAAGACAAAAAGCTAAGGAATTGACAAAAGGATGCAAAGATTTAGTAGATGCAGGATTTGAATTAGAAAAATTTTTTATGTTTGAAGTAAAATATGACTACAAGTGGTTAGAAGAAGGTGTATCAACTGTTACAGCTGAAAAAATAAAAAGTGATAACGAATGGAACACTGAAAAAGGTAAAAAATATGCTTGGCGTAAAAGTCCTCTTATGGGCATATGGAACTTTAGATATGGTATATGTTCAGAGTATGCACGTTTAGCTGAAGTTTTAGGTTTTTATATGGGTTTAAACACGTTGTATACTTATAGTTGGGATTTGGATCATGCTTGGTATGTTCATGATATATATGGATTGCACTGGTCCTCAGATACTTTAGGTACTACTACTGATCATATATTAACACCTGTAACTATATTAACTATAGGTCACCACATGGACAATAAGCCTCTTATAAATGAATTTTTAGAATGGCACACACCAAGAGGATTTATAAATTTATTAAAAACAAATAGAAGTTTTGCCGAAAAATTGTTTAGAAAGTTGGTAGATGAAAGCGGGATACTTACAATGTATTCACCTATGGTATTTCTTAATAATGATCCTAATTATGATTTTCGTGACAAAAATGGTATGTGGGCACCAAGTCCTTATTACAGTGAATTATGCAGAAGAGTAGGGTTATTTGCATTATTTCCAAAATTTAAAGAACCACCTATAAAGGTGACTTCTATAGATCAGGTTCTTAAGGATTTGGACAGTAGAAGCATGAGTGATTATGAAGTTAGAAATTATTATATATTGCCACAGGATTTATACAAGAAAGAACCAAAGTCTTTAGAAGAAGCAAAACAGGTTCCTATTAATATTTTAAGAAAGATTCTTAATTATGTAACAGTTAAAACTGGTAAGGATTATGATTCGTTAGAAATAAACAATAGTTTGGATTATTGGACTCCATTTAAATTAAACTCGTACGCCAGATTTAATTTGTATGATTCAGCAGCAGACGGTAGCAGGTATTTTGTATATATTTCTTATGTTTTCCCTTATGTAGACTTATACATTTTAGTAAAACCAGTATTTAGAAAAGAAGGCATTGCATATGGCATTTATATAGGTAAGCTACCCAAATCAGGAAGTTTGAGTTCAATAGACAACAAGTTTATGGATGATTACGTTAAGAATATACCAATTTATAGAGCAAATCTTGCAGAAAGCGATTTAATATTTAAGCTACTTACAGTAGAGGATGAGCCAATTGTTGATAAGTTTGATGTAGTAGTTAGAGAAGGAGATACCTTTAAAATAAATGTATCTCAAAGGTATGGAATGTTGAATACAAAGTTTAATTATATAATTGTATCTGAAGATAATGTTAACACATTAAGTCAAGGTAAAATTTCTGAAGCTAATTCACAGGTAAGTGAGATAAAGCATCTAGGTAATTTTACATTTAAAGCATTGAAGCCAGGGACTATAAAAATTATACCAGTATATGAAGATGAGCAACTTTTATTGGATTTAGGTAAGAGCTTACTACAATTTTCACCTGATATTAAAAGCAATTATTCTAATGTTGATTGGCTTAACAATCATTTTGTATTTAAATTAGATAATGGACTTATTTCAACTTTGGTCAATAACCCTTGTACAACATGGGGATTTACTAATGAAGAAAAAATTGCTAATAGTGTATGGTTTTATACGACTCATCCGTTTTATGATGAAGCAAGGTCATGGCATACTGTTTTTCCAACAATGTCAATAAGAGTTAAAGTATTACCTTCATCAAAAGCTTATTTTAAGACAAATAAAATAATAGCTAAGGTTGGATCTACTGTAGCATTACCAATAGCAACCACTGGTAGTGGAGCTAAATATAAGATTGTAGTATCAAATCCTAATATAGTAGAAATTAAAAACAATAATAGTGC